>NZ_CZVS01000057.1:0-12215 GCF_001535985.1 Candidatus Kryptonium thompsonii
AGGTGCTACTTTAAGGCTGGAGTTTATTTTAAAAATTTAGGTTCGCAAGTGTAAACTAAGATAAAATCTGTCCTAATTTAAAATTTTCTAACTTAAAAGTCAAGTTTTCGCATACAAAATATGTCTAAAGAAAAAATCAAGGAACTTGGGGTTGTCTCACACATTCAAGTCGTGCTTGAAAACGGTCAACGAGTTGTCAAGGATAGAGCCTTGTTCGAAGTCAGATTTGGAAAAATGTTGGTTGATTCAGTTTCGGCTGATAAAATTCAAATATTTTTGTGTCGTGGTGAAACTTTTGAAATTGAAAGTCAAAATTTCTTTATATGTGTTGAGGCAAAAGATATTGAAATGCCAAGTAATTTCCTGATGAAGATTGGTGATGTGATTTTTGAGGTTGAAAAAATTAACGATATGGAATTAACAGTTAAAAGAATTATCAAAGGTGGATTTGTCAAGTCTGGGAACAAGGTGATGATTGTTAAGTTTTGAAATTAAGTCGATGTTTGTTATATTCAATATGCAAATTTTTTAAAAACAAAATCGGAGATAGATTATGATCAAAGTTGGAGACAAGGCTCCTGATTTTGTACTCAAAGGGCATGATGATAAAGAATATAAATTAAGTGATTTTAGGGGTAAAAATGTCGTTTTGGTTTTTTACCCACTTGATTTTAGCCCAGTTTGCACAAATGAGCACGCATGCTTTGTTGACGCGTTGAAACTTTTTGAGGGATTAAATGCCCAGATTTTCGGGATAAGCGTTGACAGCACATGGACTCATAAAGCTTTCTGGGGATAAAATATCCGTTGCTTGCTGATTTTCATCCGAAGGGTGATGTTGGGAGAAAATATGGTGTATATCTTGAAGATAAAGGAATTCACAATCGCGTGACTGTGATCGTTGATAAAGAAGGTATAGTTCGGTATGTTGAAGAGCATGGGATTCCGAATGTCCCGGATGTCAATAAAATTGCAAAAGCTCTTGAGGAATTGAAGTAAATTTTTAAGGCGTGCTTTAAGCACGCCTTTTTCATTTTAAATTGAGTTCAAAGCCTGGTCAAAATCCCAAAGTAAATCTTCCACATTTTCTATCCCAACCGAAATTCGAACAAGTGCAGAGGTAATTCCTGCCTTTTCAAGTTCGTTTTCATCCATTTTTATGTGGGATGTTAAGACCGGAATGCTCACGAGGGTTTCAACACTTCCAAGACTTGTCGCATTGAGTGCAATCTTTAAAGAGTCGCAGAACTTTTTAGCATGTTCAAGATTTCCATCAATTTCAAAAGATAACATTCCACCAAAACCTTTCATCTGCCTTTTGGCGATGTCATGGTCGGGGTGAGAGGGAAGCCCTGGGTATAATACTTTCCTGACAGCTTTATGATTTGATAAAAACTCAGCAATTTTCAATGCATTTTCATTTTGCTTTTTAACTCTTAGTTCAAGCGTTTTTAAGCTTCTCCCAAGCAGAAAAGCTTGATGTGGGTCGGGGACGCCACCGAGGGTATTTTTAACCTTTCTGATTTTATCTATTATTTCCTTTCTTGAAATCACACATCCAAGGATTAAGTCGCTATGTCCAGATAAATACTTGGTGGCACTGTGTAAAATTATATCAACTCCGAAGTCGGCAGGATTTTGATTTACGGGGGTTGCAAATGTGTTATCTATTACAGTTAAGATATGGTCATATTTTTTTGCTTGGGTTACGATTTCTTTTATGTCAACGACTCTTGTCGTTGGGTTTATAGGAGTTTCGAAGTAAATTAGCTTAGTTTTTTCCGTGATAAAATTTTTTAGCTCTTGAATTTGGTTCAGCTCGATAAATTTGACATTGATTTTAAATCTCGGGATATAATCCCTGAAAAATCTGTATGTCACCCCGTAGATTGAGCTCAAAGATATAATTTCATCACCCGGTCCAACGAGGCTTAAGATAGTCGTTGTAATCGCGGACATCCCAGATGAGAAAAGAATTGCGTCGTCGCAATTTTCGATAAGCGCCAATCTCTTTTCAACTTCTCTAATGGTTGGGTTCCCATATCTTGAGTAAATATAAAAATCTTCGACTTCATCTATAAATTTTTGATAATCATCCGATTTTTCAACTGCGAAAGTAGAACTTTGATAAATTGGATAGACCACGGAACGGAAAGATTTATCTTTTATCTCGCCGTGGATTGCGATTGTTGAGATGCCAAATTTTGGTTTCATCGATTTGGGGTAGGGGATTAATTTTTATATTCCTTTTACAAGTCTGACCATTTCTCTTACTGCCCTTTCAAATCCGACGAAGATAGCTCTTGCCACGATCGCATGTCCAATGCTTAATTCTTCAATTTCTTCTATCTTTGTTATAGGTATGACATTTAGATAGTTCAATCCATGTCCAGCGTTTACACCCAAGCCGAGTCGTCTTGCAAGTTTTGCTGCTTCTTTTATCTTTTGAAGTTCTTCAAATTGTCTTTTCTCATCTCTTGCGTTTGCGTATTCGCCAGTGTGAATTTCGACGAAGTCGGCACCTGTCTTTGCGGATGCTTCGATTTGTTTTGGATCTGGGTTGACAAACAAGCTGACTTTTATATCATGTTTATGCATTTCCATTACGACATCGGAAAGATATGATATTTGTTCAATTACATTTAAACCTTGTTCAGTTGTTCTCTCAAGCCTTCTTTCCGGGACAAGCGTCACAAGATCGGGGAGAGTTTCAATTGCGATTTTAATCATCTCTTCAGTTGCAGCCATTTCAAGGTCAAGTTTTGTCTTTATAGTTTCTCTAAGGAGGCGAAGGTCTCTGTCATTTATATGTCTTCTATCTTCTCTGAGGTGACAGACGATTCCGTCGGCTCCTGCGAGTTCTGCTATGTGAGCAGCTGTTACAGGGTCTGGTTCGAGTCCTCCCCTTGCTTCGCGGAGTGTTGCGACATGGTCGACATTTACGGATAGTTTCATGGGTAAGGTTTTTTATTTTTGATATGTTAATTTTTAAGCGCGCCTGGCGGGATTTGAACCCGCAGCCTTGGGCTCCGGAGGCCCACGCTCTATCCGGTTGAGCTACAGGCGCTTTTATTGAATTATAAAAAAATTAGATGTAAATTTCAATGAACAGAAGTTAACAAAAAATTAAGTTTGAAAGCCTGATCAAGCAAAGTGAAGCGGGAATGTGATTAAAATCACATTGATTTGGCTGGGGGGTCTTGACAAGAATTGATATTATATTATACACTGAATTTTGGTGTTAACTTACTATCACATACCGGTTTTAAATTTTGGGGAGAGCAAGGGGCTCCCAATGGCGGTAGCGTGTGCAGTTGTAACAAAAAGAAATATAAAAACTAATTCGAAGTGCTCACAAAGAGATTCTGCATATCAGGAAGCCAGATAGTGAATATGGCTGGAGGAAATTTTTCAGTGAGAGGCTTTATCTGGCATCATAGGAACTATGGAAAGATCAAAATTGCGAAATAATGGTTAAAGAAAAAATAAAATACTTGCTGTACTATGTAGAAAAAGAGCAAGGAGCTATTCTGAAAGGGGGATTATATAGAAATAGAGACGGCAATTAAGCCATTTTTATATAAACAAAAACGCATTGAAGGAAACTAATGTGGTTAGACTGAGCATGTCCTGTTGATAAATGGTAACTATTAATCAACTTGTGAAATGATAATGGTGGATATCACAGTGGATATCACAGAGGAAAAACTCTCAATAAAATACATTTTAGAACCCTTCAAAAGCAAAAGGTGAAAATTCTGATAGCAGATTTGGTTTGTGCACTTTTAATGTCATTAAGAAGAAAGAGGGTTGGTTGAAGGAGGAAGGCATATAAAAACAATCAAGGGAAGGACAATACGTGAAACTATCAATAGCTAGTCTTGGCAAGTTTAGTGCTTGTTGAGTAGCATGGTTTGATTTTAAAGGGCTTGAAGTTATCGATGTTAATAAAAAATTATATATTGCCGAAAATAGTTTTGCGCCAGCTTTCAAAGCCTTTAAGTGGCCGGGTAGCTTCGCTTGATTTTGATCTGGTGCTCACGGTAGCTACAAATATTGTGTTTATGGGACTCACACTAATAAGTGGAATACTATTGGCCCGTGTTCTGGGAGCTAATGGGCGTGGGGAGTTAGTAGCTATTCAAATATGGCCGATGTTGTTAGCTACGTTTGGACATTTGGGGATGCCAGAAGCGGCTACTTACTTTGTAGGACGTGAACCGCGTGCGGCTGGTACGATATTTGTTCTTGTCTTACTGATTGCCCTAATCTCTGTATTCCCTTTTTTGTTACTTTCATATTTTCTGCTCCCAGTGTTTCTAAATGCTCAGCGCTATGAGATAATCCGTGCTGCTCAGATTTTCCTGTTGTATGTTCCGTTGTCATTTTTCGTAGCAATCTCTTCTCAGGTTTTGCAAGGACTGCAGGAATTTAGGTTATGGAATTTGATGCGCCTATTTAATGCGTTGAGCGTATTTAGCGGTACATTGTTGGGGATACTATATGCAAGGGTCAATAAGCCCTCGGCCGAGGTTATATCTTACTTTATCCTTGCTGTGAGCGGTGGACTTGCCTGCCTTTTTGGCTATTTAGCTTTGCGCCGTATTTCAGGCCCGTTTACACTGGAAGTTGGTCGTTTGCGGAATATGGTTCGATATGGTATTTTTTCTGTTTTATCAAATGGACCTCGTCAACTAAATCTTAGATTAGACCAGTTACTCATGGCGAATATGTTGTCTTCTACAGCTTTGGGGCTCTACGCAGTAGCGGCAAGTTGGGCTTATGGTCTTAGTCCCATAATTTGGGCGGTTGGCGGTGTGGCCTTTCCTCGAATATCTGCCTTACCGGAGGAATTACAATTGCAAATGGTAAAAAAAATTCTACGTCAAGCTGTACTGATGGCTGCGTTATTAGGAATTATCCAGCTATCAATAACCCCTTTAGGAATATCTTTATTGTTTGGCTCAGAATTTGTATCTGCAACTTGGGTAGCATTAATACTTGTTTGTGCAGCTATGGTGTCTAGTGTTAATGGTGTATTAGGCTATTGCTTACATGGTCTCGGTCGGCCGCAAAATGTTCTTTATGCTGAATTGATCGGTTTGGTAATAACTGTGTTAGGACTTTCAGTTCTTTTACCGAGATTCGGAATTATGGGAGCTGCATTGGTTTCTCTTATAAGTTATACGAGTACGTTATTAGTGTTATTATTTCAACTCAGTTATATCAAGGGTTGGTGT
This sequence comes from Candidatus Kryptonium thompsonii, assembly GCF_001535985.1. NCBI lineage: Bacteria > Pseudomonadati > Candidatus Kryptoniota > Candidatus Kryptonium > Candidatus Kryptonium thompsonii. The sequence goes on from NZ_CZVS01000057.1 coordinate 5,241, forward strand.
GGTGAAACATCCATGCCAGGTACAAGATATAGAATTGTTAATAATAGGAAGTGACAAGAACTATTTGGAACAACGATGAGCACACTGAACCTTTAATATAATTAATAAGAGGACGATAGATAATGCCTTACAAAGCGCGAGGAATCAAATCAATGAGATTCCTGTGTTAGCTTTTCGGAGGTGGTGTTTTTGTCAAGACAACTTTATCCAATATACTGACAATTATCATACGAATTGGAGAATACGCACTATAAGCATACGTAGGTTTAGAGTGATGTGTACGAACCAGAAAAGCTTCGGCTTCTGAATATTAGAAGCCGTGGGAATACCTTTGTGGATATTGGTGCGAATTAGGAGTTTTTGTGCTTCTTGTAGTTTGATAGAGTTGAGGATCAAGGCAAGATTTTGGTTTCATTCATAGCGGGATCGTTCAGGAGGTACCTAAACTGGTAATCAGAAATTTTATTGCGGTTCCAAAAATCAAGGCTCAAAATATTCTGCTGCCTCATTTTTAGGATGTTTATAAAAGATACAGGGAGAAACTGGTGAATTTACGTCAAATTTGGATGGGCTTGCTGTCCGCAAATGGATTTACCTTAGATATTGCCATAAAGAACCGGAGGAATCTAGTTGATTATCTGAGGGATTTGAAGCGAGTTTATCTTTCGTATTCCTGTGAACCCCCACTTCAACGTGTGGAATTATCAGAACTCGCTCCAAAGGACTTGGATACTATATTTGTGCCCCTGCAGTATATTCGTAGAGGTGCTACGCCTTTTAATGACCTTGTAGCATTAGCTGTTCTTACCCGTATGAAGCGTCCAGAATGTGTTTTTGAGATCGGGACCTTTGAAGGATTGAGTGCTGTTATTTTTGCTGGTAATTCTGCTGCCAAGGTATTTACACTTGATCTTCCCCAAACAGGTAATGACATTGGGCGCAGTGAGAGGTCTTATCAATCTCAATCAATACGCGAGTCATATATTAGTGGTTTCCTCATAGATCAGTTAGGCTTTTCCAATAGGGTAACACGCTTGTTTGGGGATTCAGCTGTTTTTGATTTTACGCCTTTTTATCAAACGGTTGACATTTTCTTTGTAGATGGTGCGCATACCACAGACTATGTGATAAATGATTCGATGGCGGCTTTTAAATGTATAAAAGCTGATGGCATCGTTATCTGGCATGATTGTCTGAATAGCTCTGTGCTGACTGTTCTCAGGAGATATGCAGCTAAGGTGCCTGTCTATTATATTGTAGGGACATCACTTGCTTTTGCCAGAGGAAAGCCTGGAACCTTATGAAGCATTTGTCAAGCAATACTAAACTCCTTATTTTTGTTATTACATTAAGCATTGTTGCTGGGCTGGGTGTTGTAATGCTTACAAACAATTTAAATCAAAACATAGAAGCAAGCAATCTAGCCTATGCGTTGATGGTCGTGCTTCTGTTTTTAGGTATTATCCCTCCGATATGGCGCTACTGGCATAGAAAAGATTTGTTTGAGCCATTAGTTATTTATCCGGTCATATATTCAGTGGTCTTTTCTGCGCCTGTCCTGTATGAGGTCTACCAACAATTTTCCGGCAAAGCTTTGTCTATTCCTCTTCTTCAGCGAGAACACCTTGGGGAAATGGAGTTTATGGCGCTGCTGGGCCTGATAGGATTATATGCAGGCCTTTTTCGTTTCAGATCAAAGGTTAGTGCACTCCGTATGGTTCCACTTGGAAGCCCCGATAGATTAATAATTTTGCGGGTAGCGATGGGACTTGCTCTTCTACTTCAGTTGTTGGGTATTGCGAACTATGGTGCTAGCAATTGGTTCTTTGGAATCTATGGTCAGGGACAATTCGAATATGGGGTTGCTTATTATTTGCTATTGGCATCTCAACTGTTAGCCTACCCAGCCTATTTGAGTTATCTTTGCATTCGTTTGAGCCAGCGCTGTTATGACATTTGGATGTTTCTGTTTCCGCTTATTTTTGCTGGCCTTTTCTTCTGGCAAGGAGGGCGTGGTCAAGCGCTTTACTTCTTGCTATCAAGTTTAGTTGTTGTTAATTACACCAGGCGGAGATTAAAATTCCAAAACATTATACTGTTGATTATAGTCGTGATTACGCTTTTCGTAGGATCTATCCTGTCTAGACAACGAACGTTTGATCTTTCGCTCTTGCCCAATTCATTTTGGGATACGATAGGTATCTTACTTGGCGAGATCTCTTGGGCTGGGAATCTCACAACAGCTGTGATCGCACTCGGAAGAGAGGTAATTCCTCTACAATATGGCATTACATACATTGGCTCAATCGTGAATTTAATACCGGGGTTTGTCTTTGGCACGAACTGGGCTCGCCTGATTCCCCCACCTTCGCTGCTCTTTCATCGTGCCTACGCACCTAGTGTCACTGATCAAGGGTTTGGATTCTCTATTTTGGCAGAGGCTTATATTAATTGGGGAATATTTGGAGCCTTTCCAGTAATGTTTGTTATTGGTTCTCTTTTAGGTTACGTGCACAAAAGAATAGCGACAGGGTCTTATTCCGCTATTGTGATGTATGCAATAATTGTATACCAATCTCTGTGGTACCTAAGAAGCGATAGTCTTGCCTTTATAAAGAGTGTGTTCTACTCAGCTATAGTTCTGATTTTTGTAGAGTTTGTCCATCGTTTAGGTACGAGGCATATAATGGTTGGTAAAAGGCATTCTAATCTACTTGCAAAAGCTTAAGACTAAAGCAACACAGTGAAGGGAGGTTATTCTCTTATTCAATTTGCTTCTTCACGTGGCCAGGGACTCTGCTTAGAAGCAGCCGAGTTGGCATTGGCCCTTCAGGCAGCAGGGGTACGTGTCTGTGTGTTGACTAGTCCCGGCGAGCAGTTTGCTGGAACGTTCGAACTTCTACGAGCAAATATGCAAGTGAGAATTTGTGATCAGTTAGATGGAAATTGGCTTTCTACTAACAGAAGACAAGTTCAATTTCTTGTAGAGGTGGCTCGTGAAAATGGGCTTAGAGGCCCTGTAGTTTTTCATGGCTGGGGGATTCTTCATGCCCTTTTAATCAAACGGGCTATTTTAGTATTAGGCAAATTAGAGAGGGGGATCATTAGTCGGTCGGTAATTATTCCAGCGTTTCTTCATCACGGGAGTTGGTATGAATCCGCTGCTTATCTGGTTGCTGCTCGGATATTGCGATGGGCAGCAGATGCAGTAATTGCCCAATGCTGGGATATGGAGCGGAAGCTTAGCCATTATGGTGTTCCTAAATATAAAATTTATACTATTTATCCAGGTAGAGATATTGAAAGTTTCAGAAAAAAAGCGAGACTGCCTTTACCTCCCGAGTTTCACCCTGATAATTTAACTTCAGTTAATGGTCAACCTCTTTCAAAAGCTATTCCAAAAGTTGCCTACTTAGGTCTGTATATTGCACGCAAAGATCATCTTACCCTTTTCCGCGCTATTCGATACCTAAAACAATTAGGACGCCCAGTGGGTTGTATCTGCCTAGGTTGGGGACCACAACGAGAAAAGCTAATAGATCTTGTTCATGAGCTTGATATAGCGGATTTAGTGGTCCTTGCCGGACGATTAGATCAGAACTTTGTGCCCGCCTTCATTTCAGAGATGGATCTAGTGGTCAGTGCCTCTCGAGCGGAGACATTTGGTCATACTCTTATTGAGCCCCTCATTCTGGGCAAGCCTGTGGTTACAACGCGGGTTGGGGTTGCATTTGAATTAGAGTCGGTGCAAGGGGCGAAAGTAGTTAACCCTGGGGATTGGCGCGGTTTAGCAGAAAGTATTGCCTGGGTACTTGATCACCCTGTTGAGGTTGCTAATATGGTAAAAAGAGGGCAAGAATTTGTTCTGGCGAACTATGATATAAATATTGTTGCACACCGCTTTGCTAACTTGTACGAATCTCTTATTGCAAGGGAATAATGCGGATTCGCTTTATTGCCGATATAAGAAGTCTTATCGCACGTAATTGGATTAGCTACTTTCCACAAGCAGGGCATGAAGTTCGTGTTATCTCTACCTTTCCCCGTGAACAGAACGTTATTCCTGGAACCACAATTCATGCTTTACCCCTTGCCTTCTCTTGGGCTGGTGAGACGAGCAAAAATTCCATTATTCCAAGCTCCTTACTATTTCTTCGAAGCTTTACCAACAAAATTAAGGATTGGTTACATCTAGATGTTATTTGGTGGGCATGTATTGTACCGTTATTGGCTCCATTCACGCTGGACTCGCTTGACTATGCACCGCACCGATAGACTGCCCTGTAACTGCTATCATGACTTGTGCTTAGCACAACAAGGAATGGGGCTTGATAAAACTAAACCGGCTATAGTATTGCCAAGCACTGGTGAAATTAAAAAAGAGCTTTTTCCCGGGTCAACCTAACTCTGATTTACGTCGTCTCCTAGGAGATTTGATCACCAGCGCATTCAGAATGATGCCTTCTTACAAGCCATTCCGCTTGTCCTAGATAAATTGTCTGAAACCATTTTCATTTGCGTGGATATACTTGGAAATCCTGTATGCGCTGGCTCAGTCTATTGTACGTGGCCTAAACCTTAAACTGATTCAAGAACGAGCACATTATGACCAAGCGATGAAGCAAGCCAAGGAATTTTATATTAAAGTGATCAAATCTAAGGCCAGGGGACATAAAAGTTAAAGCGTTTGGAGGTTCACTGAGAAATGATACTATGCTTAGCAACAGGTAATGCGAGTTTCAAGAGTTCATCATAAAGTATTGCATATTACACCTTTATAGGTGCTCTCAGAGAAGAACAGGCTACTTAATTTAAATAAAGGATACTGTGGTTCAGCAAATTTTAGGTTTTGTTGTAGTAGATTGAACTCGTTCTGTGATTTGAAACTTTTTAAAATCAGGTGCCAATGCCTACAATTCTAATTACAGGAGTGGCAGGATTTATTGGTAGTAATCTTGCGGAAAGACTATTAAATGACCTACGACTTCGGGCTCGCAATTTACGCGTTATCGGTATTGACAATCTTTCTTATGGGGTTAAAGAGCAAATACCTGAAGGAGTAGAGTTTTATCAATTAGATATTCGTTCAAAAGAGATTTATCCTCTTTTTGAGGGTGTTGATTATGTTTTTCATCTTGCTGCAAAGAACTGCATAAGTGATTGTCAAGCAGACCCTGTTGAGACTGCTGATATAAATGTGGTGGGAACGGTCAATGTTTTTGAAGCAGCGCGAAGGGCAAAGGTAAAAAAAGTTATCTACGCGGAGTCCTCCGCAATGTATGAAGGTATTACTATTTTCCCCACCCCTGAAACGGAAGTCAAACCTAAAAGCTTTTATGCGGTCAGTAAAATGGCAGCTATGTATTTCGCCGAGGCGTATAAATTGTTCTATGGTATGCGATTTACAGGATTAAGGTATTTTAATGTATATGGACCAAGGCAGGATTATAGAAGGACTATTCCACCTGTTATGAGCGCCTTTATAATAAAGCTTTTAAAAAATGAACCTCCTATAATATATGGAGATGGGACAAAGCGACGTGATTTTATTCATGTTGATGATGTAAATGATTTTCATATCCTTTGTATTGAAGATGAACGAACCGATGGAAAGGTTTTTAACCTTGGAAGTGGGGTAAACTACTCAATTTTAGAAATATACTATTTAATATGCGAGTTAATCGGAAGGGAAATACCCCCAATCTTTAAAGATGATTTACCTGGCGAGGCCCAGGAGACATTAGCAGATATCTCGGAAGCTAAATCTTTGGGATGGAAGCCAAAAGTAGATATTAAGACAGGGCTAGCTGGAATGATAGAATATATAAAGAATGAGATGAAGTTAGGTAGAATACCATGAGAGCGATATTATTAGCGGCAGGTAAAGGAGAAAGACTAAGGGATATAACCAAATCAATTCCAAAGCCAATGTTAAAGATAAAGGGAAAGCCAATTCTTGAACACAACATAGAATGGCTCAAAAGTCACGGGATCACAAAGATATATATAAATTTACATCATTTGCCTGATGTAATAACAGACTACTTTGAGGATGGGGAAAAGTTTGGAGTCAGTATTAAATATTCATACGAGCCTCAATTATTAGGCACTGCTGGAGCAGTACGGAAAATCTTGGTTAACAATTGGGAGGAGGTGGAAAAAGGAGATTTTGAACCACTAGTTGTAATATATGGCGATAATTTGGTAAATTTTAACCTTAAAGAAATTCTGGATTTCCACAAGAGAAAGGGAGGAGTTGCTACTATCGTGGTTTACGAAAAGGAGGATGTTAGTCAGAGTGGAATCGTTCTGTTGGATAAGAATGATCGGGTTCTCAAATTTATTGAAAAACCAAGACCCGAGGAGAGACTCAGTCATTTAGTAAATGCGGGTATTTATATTTTAGAAACCAAGGTTATAATAAATTATATACCTGCTGATAGATATAGTGATTTTGGTAAAGATATTTTTCCCTCCATGTTGAAAAAGGGGGCAAAGATATTCGCTATTAAGATGAAAGGAGAGCTTATCGCAGTGGATACGCCAGAGTTATTAAATAAAGCACTAAATCTAAATCAAGATATGAGGGGGAAATAATGATTATAACAAGGACTCCCTTCAGAATTACACTTGGAGGTGGCGGGACTGATCTGCCATCTTATTACTCAAAATATGGAGGATTTATATTTGCAGCAGGAATTAACAAATATATGTACATAAGTGTAAACAGGCCAATTGTAGATGACCTCGTCAGGGTCAAATATTCTAAATCTGAAATAGTTAGTCACAGAGAAGAATTGCAACACGATATAGCCCGTGAGGCTATGCGTATGATGAATATTGAGAAAGGGATAGAGATTGTCTCAATGGCAGATGTTCCTGCCGGAACTGGTCTTGGTTCTTCAAGCTTTTATGCGGTGGAAAGTAGCAAATCCAATTACGTGCGATAAGACTTCTTATATCGGCAATAAAGCG
>NZ_CZVS01000058.1:0-12180 GCF_001535985.1 Candidatus Kryptonium thompsonii
TGAAGAGCGGGACGAATCGTATCAGGATAGTGAGATGTTAAACCAGAAATTAATCCGTCCGCATCTCCCATCCTTACCATCATCGCACCAAAGTAATTTGGCAAAGCCATGATTTTACGAGCCTCTTTCAAGGTCACACCCTTACGCTGACGCAGGCGATAGTATTCCTCGACATATTCATCAAACCTTGGATATTTCAACGGCTCAACAATTTTGACATCTTTCAAACTAAGTTTATTCTCTTCGATTCTCTGTCTTATTATGTTTTCCGAACCGATCAAAATTGGCTTTGCTATCCCCTCGTCAATTAATATTTGACTCGCTTTTAAAATCTTCGCCTCTTCACCCTCTGGGAAAACAATTCGCTTTGGATTTTTCTTCGCAATTGCAAAAATTGGTCTCATAATTTCACGCGATATCCCAAGGCGAACCTCGAGTTGATGTTTATACTCTTCCCAATCCGTAATTTGAATTCTCGCAACCCCGCTTTCAATTGCGGCTTTCGCAACCGCTGGGGCAACCCAAGTTAAAACGCGCGGGTCAAATGGCTTCGGTATTATGTAATTTCTCCCAAATTCAAGCTTTTCGCCACCATAAGCACGAATAACTGAATCAGGGACATCTTGCTTTGCAAGTTGAGCAAGTGCTCGAGCTGCTGCAAGCTTCATCTCTTCATTTATCGCCCTCGCTCTCACATCAAGCGCACCTCTAAAGATAAACGGAAAACCAAGCACATTGTTAACTTGATTTGGATAATCGGATCTTCCAGTTGCCATTATCACATCATCGCGCGCTTCAATTGCATCTTCATAGGTTATCTCGGGGTCGGGATTTGCCATCGCAAAAACAATAGGATTATCCGCCATTGTTTTTAACATTTCCTTCGTGACGACATTGCCAACGGACAAACCGACAAAAACATCTGCTCCAACAAGCGCATCTTTCAAAGTTGCACCATCACCGAATCTTGTGGTCGCAAACTCTTCCTTATATGGGTTCATACTTTCCTTCCTTCCCTTGTAAATAACGCCCTTAGTGTCGCACATAATTATATTTTCCTTCTTAACACCAAGAAGAACATAAAACCTTGCACACGCTATAGCTGATGCGCCAGCTCCGTTGAAGACAACTACAACCTCATCGATTTTCTTTCCAGCGAGTTCAAGTGCGTTTAAAAGTGCAGCTCCACTTATGATCGCTGTCCCATGTTGATCGTCATGAAAAACTGGAATGCTCATCCTCTTCTTCAGCTCCTCCTCAATGTAGAAACATTCAGGTGCTTTGATATCCTCAAGGTTAATTCCTCCAAATGTTGGTTCAAGTGCTGCGATTATTTCAATTAACTTATCAGGGTCTTTTTCGTTGATCTCAATATCAATTGCGTCAATATCTGCAAATCTTTTGAACAAAACTGCTTTCCCTTCCATAACGGGCTTCCCCGCAAGCGCCCCAATATCACCAAGTCCTAAAACCGCTGTACCATTTGAAACCACCGCAACGAAATTCCCCTTTATTGTATATTCATAGGCAAGATCAGGATTTTTATATATCTCCCTACACGGCTCGGCAACTCCCGGGGTATAGGCAAGTGAAAGGTCTCTTTGCGTTAAACACGGCTTTGATGGTATAATTTCAAGTTTACCTTTTCGTCCCTGACTATGGTATTCAAGGGCTTCTTCTTTACGAATTTTAACTCCCATGGTGGGTCCTCCTTTTAAAAATTTGTTTTAAAGTTTTTAACTAATGAAGGAATGCAAGGTGCTTGTAAAGATAGATATGCTCTACTCATAAAATGTAGTAAAGTTTTGTTTTTCGAAACTTAATTTACCAAAGTCAAACTAAATAAGCAAGACACCGTTGACATCAAATTAAGCGTTATAAACCATCTCCAACTTTTGAAAACTCAAAAGCGCTACTTAAATTAAGTTAAGTCCAAAAACTGTTTGAGATAAAAATGAAAAATAAGCACGGGCTGATCATTGGTTTTTTAATCTCGTTTCTCGTTCTAACGCTTGAAATAGCAAAAATTCCCTACCTTGAAAATCTAAATTCGTTTTTTAACCAACTGAAGTTTAAACTCCGTGGACAACAGCAGGTTGACACATCACTTGTATTTCTATATATTGACGATACCGCAATCCACTCACTTGGCGGATACCCTTTAAAACGAAGCTATTACGCACTCCTCATCGAGCTACTTACAGAATTGGATGTTAAAGCGATCGCATTTGATATACTCTTGCTCGATAAAAATCCCGATTATCCAGAGCGAGACAATCTTCTGGTTTTGACTACGGAAAAATCAAAAAGGGTTTATCTGGGTGGAAGTTTTACAAGTTTTGGAAAATCAGCTGAAGATACAACCCAAATATCAAAAAATCTAAAAAAATTTTTGATAACTGGGAACGATAAAAACTCAAATTTTCTCAAAGGCTCGAATTTTCTTGCGCCATTTGATGAACTTCTTCAAAGTTGTGCAGGGTTAGGGCATCTCAATTATATCCAGCGTGACTTCCCTGAAGAGATTCCCTTGATTGTTCAATTTGGAAAAAATCAATATCTCCCATCGCTCTCGCTCGAACTTGCACGAGTTTATTACGAAATCCCAAGGGATTCAGTTAAAATTTTTGAAGATAAGATTCAACTTGGCAGAATCGAAATTCCAACAAAAAACGGAAAGATACTGATAAACTATAGCGGTGGAACAGGGGCTTTAAAAATGTATTCGGTTTTAGATTTCATAAAATCTTACGATGCGTTTAAATCTGGTCTTGAACCAGAGATTAACATGGGGGAATTTAAAAATAAAATTGTGTTCGTTGGATTCCTCAGCGATGTTCTCGGACAAACGGTTAAAAGCCCATTTCAAGATAAGTTTCCTGCCACTGGGGTTCACATAATGTCGTTAAATACCATAATTCAAAAAAAATTTATAACTAAAACTGGACCCATTCTCAACTTCGTTTTATCTTTTGTCTTATCTGTATTGATTCTACATTTGATCTCATTGCGGAATCTCTCAAATGTTTTAAGGTTTGGGATTTTTCCTGCGTTAACATTTTTGCTCTCCCTTGCGCTTATTACTTTCTTGTTTACACTCGGAATTTCGATTTCAATATATCCTGTCCTTACTGCTTTGTTATCGATATTTTTAGGGATGGTTTATGTTTTTGAGTCTGAAAGAAGAAAAATGATTGAGCTTGAAAATGAGAAAAAGAGAATTGAAGATATGATCAAGGAAAAGGAGATGAAAATAATTGAACTCCAAAGAGAGATTGAAAATTTAAAAGTCGCTGATGAGAAAACGGTGGCACTCTCAAATCTTGAAAAAACTTACGACGAGATAAAGGAATTGACATCAAAGTTTGAGGACCTTTCAGAATTCTCCGAGGTTGAAAAAGCGGAAAAAGTCGAATTCGAGGGCATCGTTTACTCAAAAGGCAGTAAAATGGAAAAAGTCATTTCAACTGTAAAGAAAGTTGCTCCATCGGATGTACCAGTTTTGATAACAGGTGAAAACGGAGTTGGCAAAGAGTTAATCGCAATGGCAATACATAAATTAAGCCCAAGGAAGGATAAAAAATTTATAGCGATAAATTGTTCCGCTATCCCAGAAACATTGCTTGAAAGCGAGCTTTTCGGTTATGAAAAAGGGGCTTTCACGGGGGCAACGCAACAAAAAAAGGGCTTATTTGAAATTGCCGACGGCGGAACAATATTCCTTGATGAAATTGCAGAAACGCCCGAATCATTTCAGGCAAAAATTCTAAGATTCATCCAATCGGGCGAATTTAATAGAGTTGGTGGAACAGAAATTTTAAAAGTTGACTTGCGAATCATTGCCGCAACAAATCGCGATATTGAAAAAGCCGTGAAAGAAGGGAAATTCAGAGAAGATCTTTATTATAGGTTAAACGTCGTCCGAATCCATGTCCCACCTCTACGAGAAAGAAAAGAAGACATTCCATTTCTTGTTGAACACTTCCTGAAAAAATTCAAATCCAGCGATATGAAAGCTTCGCATGCTGTGATGAATGCATTCTTAAACTATGAATGGCCGGGAAATGTCCGCCAGCTTGAGAATGCTATAAAAAGAGCAATCATATTTGCAAAGTCCAGCGGAAGAAACTTGATTCAACTTAAAGATTTACCGGAGGAGATTGCAAAATCAGTGAAGGGAAAAATAGACATCGAAGAGAAAATTTTAAACTTACTTAGAGAGAAAAAATTCTCACACAGCGCGATCTCTGAAACTGCAAATGAACTTGGCTTAAACCGAGGAACGATCAGTGAATATCTGCGAGGAATATGCTTTAAAAATCTATACGAGTGTGAATTCGATCTCATTAAAACATCTATGAAGCTGGCTGAAAATGACGTTGAAGCCGCAGAAAAGGCAAAGAAAAAGCTTATCGAGTACATCCAAAACTTTATAGAGATCATCAACCAATGCAAATCTGAAAACGAAATTAAATCCATCATTAAGTTAAAATACAAAAACCTTCCAGCAAGGTATCATTTTTACCTTGAGGAGTTTGCCTTAAAATTTCATAGGGGCGAACTTACCCTTGAAAACTTAAATCAAAATGACTGGAACCCTTAAACCCAGCAATTTGGGGATGAATCCCAGCATTTTACCTCAAAACTCTACATTGAAAGACAATAAATTTTTCTGGCACGATAATTGCACTATAAGTAAGTGTGAACATGAAAAAACTAAAACAAAATTTGAGGATACTACCATGTTGAAAAAATTATTTCTCCTCGGCTTAATTTCAATGGCAATTATAATCAGCGGTTGCACAAAAGGGACAGAACCATCAGAAACAACCGCAGTCCCAATTGAACTCAAAGCAGTAGGAGAAACATCGGGAAATATAACTTTTGCAAAAGCAGTTGGCCAAGTTGACTCAATAAAAGTTGATTTTGCTATACTCGTTCTCCGCTGGATTCAATTTAAACAAAATATTGATACTGTTAAAGAAGATTCTCTCTGGGATGACCATGATATGAACATGATGCGTGAGAAGATGAGAAGAATGGATGATGATCCAACAATAAGATTTAAAGGACCGTTCTTCGTGACATTAAGAAACAATGAACCAACTCGGATTGCCGTTGATAGCTTGCCACCTGGAAATTACAATGGTATCAAGTTTAAGGTTCATGCTATTGTTCCTTATGACTTACAGGTAAATCCAGCAGTTCCAGACTCATTCCTTGGCAAGAGCATTTATGTTAAAGGTCAAATTTATCAGAATGGTGCTTGGAAAGACTTTGTTTTCACAACTGGAAGAGTTAATACTGAGTTCAAGATCAAGGGAGACTTTACAATTACTGAAACAGACAAAAATATCCCGTATGTTCTCGTCTTTGATTTGACTTCATGGTTCATAGACTTGAACACAGGAAGGATACTTGACCCAAGTGATCCTGGGGATCAGGGTAAGATAATAGGTAACATCGTTGCTTCACTGAAAAACAAGGCGCGTGGTGGCAAGGATAGAAATAGAGATGGCAGGCCAGATTGAGCGCTGAGGGCGCAGTTCACTGAGTGCAAGCTCGGGTCATCCGGGCTTGCACTTTTTTTCTTGAAATGATAATTTAATTCCGAAAGACATAAGTTGGTAAAAATGAAAAAAGTTTTTTACATAATAATTATTCTCGCATTATTTGGATGTGGTAAAAATTCACTGATAATACCGCCTGATGAAGATGGAAAATTGAACGTCGAGGTTAACTATCTTGACGAAACAGAGCCAGTTATCGAGTTTATCAACTCAGCACAAACGGGCATTCTAACCTCTGAAATGATGAATCCGATGGGTTTAATTGTATTAAGTTATTCCCAATTTATTTCCGAATCGGGTAGTAGATATGATACAACCGTCGCGTATGCGCTTTTCCGCGATGTTAATTCACCACCTATAGATATGGGTCGCTGGCGTGAAAGAAGAGGATTAGATATCGGCGATATCTACCTTGAAAATGTAAAGCTTGAAAAGTCATTTAGAAAAATGAGAATCCCATCGCAGGGCCACCATGGGCGAATGGATTCAATCTACGGCATGGAATATAAACTTAAAACAACGAATTTCGAATTCAAACATTCAGCAAAGCATAAATTTAAAATTGTCAACAAATCAGGCTTAGAATACTCTTTCGATTTAGACACACCCGACAAAAAAGACTTGGAAAACCTGCCAGAATATGACGGCGAGAACTTGAAGTTTAAACTTAAGTTAAAAGCTGACTCCTTGGACATAGTCGTAAATACACCTTTGCCAGACGAAGGAGAATTCGCGATGAAACCGATTATGATGCTAAAATTTAAAAACTTAAATACCCAAAAAATTCAGATTGGTCCGAACATTTTAAAGCTTATACCGGATGAATACAAGCAAAATTATCTTATATTTAGCATAGTTCAAAAATATCAAAGAAGCATAAGTATTCCTGACTATCAAGGAAATGTTACTGGGTTTGTGTCATCAACACTTTATTTTAAAGTTAAATTGAGATGAAACTGCGCCCTCTCGTTTTACTTTTTACAGCGCTCAATCTGGCTGTGGCACAAAATTTAACATCGCCACAGGCAACCGCCGTCGCCGGTTTTTCGACATTTGTGAACTCTGCTTTATCATCAACGGTGAATCCGGCAGGTTTGATGAGAATTTACGATTGGAACATAGGATTGACAGGTTATTACAAAACTTATTCAGGTACTAAGATGCACTCGATCGGAATAGCAAAAAGACTTACAGAAACACAAAGTCTCGGTTTTATTTATTCGCCAGGTTCAAGCATTGAATTTGTCTTTCCATCAACTGTGACGATAAATATCGGGACTTCAACCTTAAGGGCTGAATTCCAACGCAAAATAACTTATTCTTCAAATTATACCTTGACATACGCCTTAAAACTTTCAAATAAAATTTCATTGGGTTCATCAGTCCAATACATCTCTCAAAATCTCGTCGAAACAGGCTACAAAATTCAACCAACGGATTCACTCCCACAAGTAAGCCTTGAAACATCGCAATATCAATCTTCTAACCTTAACTCAAAAATCTCATTGCTTTATGAAGTTACCCCAAAAATGTCACTTGCTCTATTGTTTGAAAATTTATCGCTCGGGTTTGGAAGATTTCCAGAACAATTTAAAAATTTTGAATTTGAAGATAAGTTTAAAATCAAAGCATCCGCAGGGTTAGATTTTAAAATTTTAAAATCTGGGTTTGAAGTTTCGTCCATTGGAGAGTTTCGCACTGGGTTTGAAGTTCAACCGATTAAAAATTTATTTTTAAGAAGCGGTCTGTTTTCAGAGAAAGGAAAAATCGGTGGTTTCTCAACTGGGGTCGGATTTAGAAGTGGACTATTTCAGTTCGACCTTGCTTACTTTAAAAATACATCAAATGTTTGGAAAGACGGTAAATTAACGCAAGATGAATTTTTTGAAACGCTTGTGAAAAATCCCGAGTTCGAAAAATTCACTAGGGATGAAGTTACATTTTCAATTTCAGTTGATATGAGTAGGTGGTATGAAAAAAGCTTGAGAGTTAAGAGCCTCAGGATTGAAGATGAAATTTTTCCACACATGCTGAGCGACTTTGAAAAAAGAAATATCGGTTCGGTTGAGATTGAAAACACATCTGATAAAGTTTTAAACGCAAAGATCGATTTTAAACTTTCTTTTCCCCTCGACATCGAAGCTGAGCCAAACGAATTTGAAATAAAACCCCGTGAGACAAAAACAATACCAATTTCAATATCACTTGGGACGGTTAATCCAGAAAATAATGAGCCAATTAAAATAGACGCTTTGTTAAATGTTAAATCAACGAGCGACATCCCCGATGAAGTTAAAAAGTTCAAAATCTTTCTGCGTGGTCGAAATGATTGGAATGGAAATGTTGAAGACTTAAAATCTTTCCTAAAATTTGATTCCCCAGAAATTTCTTCATTTGCTAGAATAGTAATTTTGGAACATAAAGACACACTCGAAAAGATAGATCCAGCGTTGAGAAAATTCTATCAAGCGAAATTTATATTCGACGAACTTTCAAAACATATAATCTATGTAAGTGATCCGAGTTTAAGCATAGATAAAGTTCAATTTCCCGAAGAAACATTGAAACTTCGCACAGGTGACTGCGATGATCTTGCAATTTTGTATGCTTCTTTGCTTGGTTCAATTGGAATCAAAGTTGCTTTTGTTGATGTGAAAGGCTTAAGAAAAATTAACGAATCACATGTTTACATCATATTTGACACTGAAATCGATAAAAAATTTGCTCAGGCTATAACGAGCAACGAGAAAAAATATATCATTCTAAAAAATGAAAGTGGCACTGAAACCGCATGGATCCCCGTTGAAACAACGCTCGTTCACAAAGGATTTGACGAAGCGTGGGAAACGGGAGCTGAACAGTTTTTCAACGACTTTGAAGTTAATCTTGGACATACCAAAGGAAAGGCTAAAATTGTTTTCATCGAAAAATAAAGTTTGGAGTCTAAAATGATCCGAAAAATTTTGATTTTATCGCTTCTCATACTTTCATTCATCTCGCACTCTGTGTCAAGTGAAAACTACACTTACAAAGTAAAGAAGTTAAATGGAACAGCACAGGTGAGACACGGCGCACGGGAAGTATGGGAAAAACTTTCAGTTGGAGATACACTTCGCCCCACCGACACAATTTTTTTGGACAAAAACTCATACATTGAAATTGAAGGGGCTAAAACATTCTTTAAATCGAATGGAAGCTTAATTATTAACATTTCTGATTTAAGACGATTATCAAAAGAAGAACTCTTGCTTCAACTTGCTTTTGAAGAGATGAAGGCAATTCCAGAGATGAAAAAGGATAAACCAAATGCAAGATCAACTGGAATTTACGGCGCTGACATAGAAAAAGAAAAAACAGGTTTGAAGGCGGGTTGGAATTCAGCTAAATTTTGGGCAAGTGGTGTAAAAGCCCTTTTTGAAAACGGATTTTACGAAACTGCATCGATAAGGGCTAAAGATTTAATGTCAAGATTCGATGAGTTAAAGGATGACATTGAACTGAAAATGATAATTGCCACATCGCTTGAAAAACTTGAACTCTACGGTGAAGCAATTTCAGAGCTAAACAAAATAATTTTGACATCGAGAGATCCAAATTTAAACTCTAAAATTGAAAGAAAAATTCAAAACCTTAAACTAAAACTTGCATCTTTAAGGGAAAAACGGTAAAATACACAAAAACTGATTCAATTATGAAATTAACGCGTTGGGATAAGTCATATAAACCAGATGTTGAAGAACTCAAGAATATACTTCGCTCAGAAGGGATGACACCTTACATCTGGATGGATGAACCAGGAACTTACTATGGCAATCATTCCCATGCTTTCGATGAAGTTCGTTGGGTTGTGAGCGGTAAAATGAGATATGGGGTTAACAATGAAGAATTTGTTCTCGGTCCTGGGGATAGGCTCGATCTTCCAGCTGGAACAATTCACTGGGCAAGAGTTGAAGGAGATGAACCAGTAGTTTATTTATGCGCCTCGAAATGATCATTTCTTAAATTCTTTTGCAAAATTTTTTAAGGAATCGCGGCGAATTTTAGACGCCAATTTATTTTCTTTCACTACCCTTTCATAAACTTCCTCACGATAAATTGATACATTGCTTGGAGCTTCAAAACCAAGCTTTATTTGGTTTCCCGAAATCTCAAGCACGGTAACTTTTATATCGTTTCGTATTATGACCGATTCCCCAACCTTTCTTGAAAGTACAAGCATTTTTAAACTCTCGTAAATTTTTCTTTATTCATCCAAATAAAAAATAAGATACTTCAAAATCAGCGTTTTCAAGTATAACCTGCCTGCCCAAATTTTTAACCTTATCAATTACAACTGGCGCTTTTAAATTAACACTTATCTTTGAAATCTCATGGCTTAATGTCACTATCACAAAAAGAGCATAAACTTCGGGATCAAATCCAGCGCGAACATAATAATCTTGAACAACAAGCGATGGCTCAAGAATTGCAAAACCAACCTCAGGCTCATCAACTGAAATCAACCAACGGAATGGTTCACAATCTTCATCATGTATTATGATAAACCTTTTCAAATCCTCAAATCCTATTATTCCCTCAGGGAATGGAATTATTATATTCTCATCAAATTCAACTTCTCCGAATTGTGAATTCTTTATTTTCATCTCATCATCAAAAAATTTAATTTGAAATTTTTCCAAGTACTCCACTTTGAGTTGAAATTACAACTATATCAACCCTTCTATTTTTTGCCCTGTTCTCCTCGGTATCGTTTGGCGCAATAGGCTTATATTCCGAATGCCCAACAATTGAAATTTTCTCAGGGGGAACACCTTTGCCCATCAGGTAATATGCTGTGTTCAAAGCTCTTGCAACTGAAAGATGCCAGTTTGAGGGAAATCGCACAGTATTGATCGGTCTATTATCTGTGTGTCCTTCAACCCTTATCTTATTCGGTAAAAATTTTAAAATTTCAGCAAGCGTATCAAGAACTGCTTTCGCCTCTGGTTTTAAATCTGCGCTTCCCGATTCAAAAAGCAATCTTTCAAGAAGATGAATTGTCAAACCCTCAGTAGATGTTGTTATCATTATTTTCTTTGATTGAATGCTGGAACTTAAAACTGCGTTGAGCTGAGCTTCGAGATTCTGTTGGCTTGATGGTTTAGATGAATTTGCAATCGCATCTAAACTTGATTTCGGGGGTATTGGGGTTACAAGAATCCCTTTGCCGCTAGAAAGAACTCCGCCACCGCCAAAAAGTTGACTAAAAGCTGAAATCCACTGTTGGTACTTGTTCAAATCAATTTGCGACATTGAATAAAGAACAACAAAAAGTCCAAGAAGAAGCGTAATAAGGTCAGCGTAAGTTATAAGCCATCTTTCGATATTCTCATGTTCCTCGGTATGTCCCTTTTTCCTTTTTGACATGATCAAATTTCTATCGCTTGTTCACTTATCGGAAACATTGAATAAAGCTTTGTTTTAATTATTGTTGGAACCTCGCCAGCTTGAATTGCAAGCACGCCCTCAACGATGATTTCAAGCAAAACTTTCTCCTCCGCATGGATTGCCTTTAACCTGTCAGCAATTGGTAGCCAAATAATATTTGCCGAGAACACACCCCAAAGCGTCGCTATAAATGCACTCGCTATATGGTGAATTAATTCATTTGGATCGCCCCCAGCGTTTGCAAGTGTTGAAATTAATCCCATAACCGTTCCGATTATTCCCATGGTTGGTGCATATCCTCCCATCTTTTGAAATACCGTCGCATTAGCCATGTGTCTCTCGGTTATATAATTTATCTCGATATCCGCAATCTCACGGATCGTCTCAGGATCAGTCCCATCGATTGCAAGGCGCAACATCTTTTTCAAAAATGGATGCGATATATTGTTAACCTCCTTCTCAAGCGCAAGAATTCCATCCTTTCTCGCTATGATTGCATAGTTAACGATTGTCTCAATTGTTTCAACTATATTAAATTTTGGCGGGATAAGCGCAAGCTTTATAAAACTTGGAATTTTAAAAAATATCTTTGCTGGCGAACCGATCATCGCCGTTGCGATCGTCCCACCAAAAACAATAAGCATCGCTGGAATTAAAATCAAGGCTCCAAGAGTTCCACCCTCAAGCAAAAACGAACCAAAAATCGACAACACACCAAGTATAAGCCCAACGATAGTTCCAAACTCAAAGTTTGAATTGTTCTTCATCTCAGATAATCAATGATTGTTTTTTGAACTATCCTTCCAGCAACTGCATAAGCCGATTCAAGAATTAGCCTATCTCTTTGCAAGTTTATCGCTTGTTGAGCCATATCCGTATCCTGACGAATTGATAAAATCTCCCTTAAAATGGTATTTTGCTTCTCAATCTGCTTCTGTAAAAGCAAAAATCTGTTCATCAAAGCCCCAACATTCGACGCCTGACTTACAATAAACTCAAAAATTTCATTAAACCTTTGTAGAAGCGAATCACTCGGTCTTGTCCCATTCCTTAATAAATTTTTTATCTGAAGTATCAAATCAAAAATCTCTCTCCCGCCAAATAATTCCTCAACCGTGAAATTAACCTTTTCATAAACCCCATCGTTAACCTCAAATTCTATCACACCATTGGATAAATCCAC
>NZ_CZVS01000059.1:0-11824 GCF_001535985.1 Candidatus Kryptonium thompsonii
TGGAGTTTGAGTAATTTGTCCACGCGTTTGAAATTTCCACCTCACCCAGCCAGATTTCGAATCAACCGCGTAAAGATTACCATCATGTGAACCAAAGAAAACGATACCCGAAGAAATTACAGGTGAACTGTTTATCACCCCGCCAGTCGCGACAACCCAAACAAGTTTCCCGCTCTTAGAATCAAGCGCATAGAAATTTTTATCAAGCGAACCAAAATAAATTTTACCATCGTGATAAGCGGGCGATGAATGAATTGCCTTTTGAGCATGGAATTTCCAAATAAGAGTTCCATCTGAAGCTGAAACCGCATAAAGGACACCTTCACCCGAACCAAAATAAACTGTGCTGTCCACAACTATCGGGGAACTCATAAGCCAACCCTCAACTTTAAATTTCCACACCATCTTACCAGTCCTCGCATCGAGACAATAAAAATGTTTATCATTTGAACCGAAATAAATTTTTCCATCAAAATACACTGGTGATGTTTCAATAGTGTTTCCTGTTTTAAATTTCCATTTCAACTTTCCTGTTTTGAAATCAACCGCATAAAAATTTCCATCGTTTGAGCCAAAGTAAATCGTTTGATTAACAACCGCAGGAGAAGAATAAATCGTTCCATTTGTTTTAAATTTCCATTTCAACCTATCAAGCCCTGGAATTTTATCACCGCGATAAACTCCACTATGGTGCACATCATAGCGATAGACATGTGACTCTGGAACACTTCCTAAAAAAACAACTGAAAGAAGAAAAAATAAAAATTTTGATTTTAACACTTTCATTAAAACTCATTTTTTCTCATCTTTACCCATCAATCCCTCGCTCCTTGCAACCACAACAGCAACCGTTGCATCTCCAGTGATATTAACGACGGTTCTGCACATATCAAGGATTCTATCAACTCCAAGGATAAGGGCAATTCCCTCAGCTGGTATATGAATTGCTTTTAAAATCATAACAAGCATGATTATACCTACTCCAGGAACAGGGGCGGTTCCAATTGAAGCAAGTGTCGCGGTGAGAATAATTGTGAGCTGTTGAGTTATATCAAGATTAAAACCATAAACCTGTGCTATGAAAACAGCAGCAACTCCTTGATACAGAGCTGTTCCATCCATATTAATAGTTGCACCAAGTGGAAGAACAAAACTTGTAATCTCTTTTGGAACTTTAAGGTTTCTCTCAGTGCATTCAAAATTGACAGGAAGCGTCGCAGCACTTGAACTTGTGCTGAAGGCAATCACTTGGGCATCTCTCATTCCTTTGAAAAACCTTAAAGGATTCATCTTACCAAGGGATCCAACAACGAAGGAATAAACGCCCAATAAATGGACTAAAAGCCCGATTATAACCGTAGCTACATACCATAAAAGTGTTTTAAGGATTCCAAAACCAAATTCAGCAACCGTTGCGGAAATTAAAGCAAAAACACCATATGGCGCTATTTTCATCACAAGGTCAACCATTTTTATCATAGTATCGCTTACACCATCTAAAAACCTGAGAACATGATCAGATTTATTCTTATCAATCATCGTCAAGGTAATTCCAAATATCACCGCAAAGAAGACGATCTGAAGCATATTCCCATTTGCCATCGCATTTATCGGATTCGTCGGCACAATATTTACAAAAAAATCAACGATATCAACACCGAGTTCTTGTTGAATCTTTTCAGAGATATCCGCTTGATATTCCGAAGCAATTCTATCCCTTATATTTGGCGAAATTTTTTCCCCAGGTTTCATCAAATTAGCTAAAACAAGCCCAATGGTAATTGCTAACACCGTTGTGATGATGTAAAGTCCAAGTGTTTTTCCACCAATCCTTCCAACTTTTTTGATATCACCTAAACTTGCTGCACCAGCTGCAAGCGAAGCTATCACAAGCGGAATCGCAAGGAAACTTAACAAACGAACAAATATCGTCCCGATCGGTTTTATTTCGGTCGCGATGGTTTTAACTTTCTGAATATCAATGATGTTTTCAAATTTTATAATTTGTGTTTGGCTGAAGTTCTCATTTGATGACTTTTTATAAAAAATTAAAACTGCGCGATCCCTTTCAGATTTTGGCAAATCCTTAAAAAATCTGATTATCCTTAATTGATCGTCACTTGTGAACTCTTTTCTAGAATTCGGCAAGATAAATTCAGCTTTATCCCATCTCTCAACGATGCTTTTAACCTCACCTTTATCCGTTTTAGTGACTATCTTCAGCTTATGTGTATCAATGCTGAAAATAACTCCAAAAATAGCACCAAGAATCAAAGCAATGATTATCCTAGTATGAATTGGGATTGATCTTTTAAAAGGCATTCTTCCAAATCTTTAATTTTAAAGGATTTGCCCCTCTCATAAAGCGGAGAGGGGCTTTGAGCAATCAAACCTTATTTAATCTTTCCTTGTTCAAGTTCATCAACCAACCTATCAGCGTTATAAATATGCCTCAACGCTTCAACTATCCCGCGCACATCAACCGCAACAGCTCTATTCTTCTCGTCAACATAAATGAAATCGCCCGGCAAACTTTCAATATTCCCATCGAAGATTAATCCAACTACCTCAAGATTCATATTGACAACAGGACTACCTGAATTCCCACCAATTATATCATTTGTCGCCACAAAGTTAAGAGGCGTGCTTAAATCAAATGTTGAAGGCAAGTTCTTCCACCTTTCCGGTAATTCCCAATCGGTTCTATTGGTAGTTTTAAATGAATAGTGTCTATCATATAACCCATAAAATGTCGTTATAGGTGGTGCAATCGTTCCATTATATTCATAACTTTTCACAACACCATCAGCTATCCTCAAAGTAAATGTAGCATCCGGTGGAATCGATGTCCCATAAACATCAAAGATTGCCCTTCCAAGCAATTGAAGTTTCGCTGATTCTTTTGCACTAACCGAGTTATATTTCTCCCTTACCTCAAGTGCTCGTTGCCTCGTTTTAACAACAAACGAGATGAAAGGATCATTTGACTTCAAAATATCATCAGGATTACCCTCAAGCAATGCCGTGACCTTTTCCTTGTCTGATAAAATTGTCACATTAAGCAAATTATCAACTACCTCTTCTGGCGATTTACCTTTCAAAAGCTCATTAAAAGCTTGATTCTTTTCACCGAAAACCGATTTCATATAATTAAGTTGATAAATAAGGATCGCCTTTTCAAGCTCAGTTTCGATCTCCTGTGGGAAAATTCTTACCTTCGTTGCTTTAAGTCGTTCACCTTTGTAAGCATCAGCTCTTCTCTCTTCAGGTAGTTTCATTTGCTCAGCGTACTCAACAAGATCATTTGCAATTCTAAAATAAACACTCCTTGAAGGCCCGGTGAAGCTATATGCTTGAAGTTCATGGAATAGCTTCGTTTTCTCAACTTGATATTTGGCAATTTCATCCCAAAGGTTGCCGTATTTAGCTTTAAGATTTGGATTGTTTAAAACAGAATTTTTAAAGTTCTTCTCGAAATCACGCTTTCTTGCCATAAGATATGCATCCCTAAGCCCTGCAAGTCGTCCCGCATATGCTTTTTGAGAGTTTGAAAAGCTAAATAGACGAGTTTGATATTTCAACTTTTTATCCGGATGCTTAGCGATAAAATCACTGTAAATCCTGACAAGATTATCGAGCACTGATAAGGTATAGGGATAACTTACATCCCTGAAAAATTCAAGTTGTGAAACCGTGAGCAAACGATTTGTTCTACCCGGATTTCCAATTACAAAAACAGGGTCACCCTCTTTAACGCCCGTCTTGCTAAATGGGAAGTAATATTTTGTTTTTAACGGCTTCCCATCTTTGTAAACTCTGAAAAACGCAACATCAAGGTCATACCTTGGATATGTGAAATTATCTGGGTCGCCACCAAAATAAGCAACGATTGTCTCCGGTGCATAGACAAGACGCACATCAGTATATCTCTTGTAAACATAAATTGAATATTTCCCACCGTTATAAAATGTGACAACGCTGGCAACAATTGAATCCTCAGGATTTGACTTCTTAAACTCCTCGTAATACCTTTGCTGAATTTCTCTTATCTTCTTATCTCGGTTCGCTACTCTTTCAGCGTCAGTTTTCCCCTCTTCAAACGCTTTTTGAATTTCATCAGTGACATCCCCAATATAAATTAGTTGATCAACATAATGATTTGGTATTTTTCTTTCTTCCTCAAGTGTAGCAGCATAAAAACCCGTTTCGGGTAAATTTTCCCCTTCACGATTAACTGCGTCAAGTGCTCCTCTTGCACAATGGTGGTTCGTCATAACAAGTCCATCTTCTGAAACAAATGACGCAGAACATCCCGGAAGCCGCAGGGCAGAAAGTCGTGCTTTTTCAAACCAATCAGAAGTTGGAGTAAAATTATATGTTTTTTTGAAATAATCAATCGGGGGATAATCAAAAGTCCACATTTTACCTGTATCAAATTGCCCCGCCTTTACGGTATCAAGATAAGCTAGATAATCAGGTTTAGTTACTTGGTAAGTTGAACAACCAGTTAGAAGGAAAACCACAAAGAATAAAAAAAGTAAAAGGTTCTTAGAATTTCTGAACATTTTTTCCTCATGATTTTATTTTTTACGCAAGCAAAACTAAATTAATATAAAACGATTTAAATTTCAAGTTCTACCCTTGAGCTTTTCTACTGCATAAAATTTCTCTTTCTTCCTACCCCCAACTAAAAACATTGACTTAAGTCAATGTTTCCCCTTGCGATGATTTTTTAAATTTTTGAAAAAAAGAAAAAGAGATTAAAAATGACGGCAATAAAACAACTCAAGAAAGAACACGAGGCGATTCGCACAGCGTTAGTCTTGCTCGATATGCTCAGAAATAAAATTGAGAATGAAAGGGTGGTGGACATCGAGAAACTTGAAAGGTTGGCTGAATTTTTCTCGGTTTTTGCCGATAAATGCCATCACGGAAAAGAAGAAAATATGCTCTTTCCTGAACTTGAAAAAGCTGGCATCCCAAGAGAGGGTGGCCCAATCGGAGTAATGCTTACCGAACATGAATTTGGTAGGGGTTATATTCGAATAATCAACGAATCAATCAAAAGTTACAAAGCAAAGCCTGATGTCTCTGCGCTTGAGAAAATGGTTGAGGCAATAAAAGGCTATGTTGATTTACTCGAACAGCACATCAATAAGGAAAACAATATTTTATTTGTGATGGCAGATATGCATCTTTCAGATAAAACCCAAAAAGAATTGTTTGAAAAATTTGAGGAGTTTGAGTTAAACGAAATTGGAGCACAAAAACATGAAGAATTCCACAAAATGCTAAATGAAATGAAATATGAACTTTTAGGCGAAGCGAAAATATTAGATGTACGGGATATTCCACCAGTCTATAGGCATAGATTCATACTCGAGAAATTTGATGAATTAAACCCATCGGATAGCTTTATACTTGTAAATGACCACGATCCAAAACCTTTATATTATCAATTTCAAGCTGAAAAAGGAGAAAAATTTGGTTGGGAATATATAAGCGCGGGTCCAACTATATGGAGTGTTAAGATAACAAAGAAAAATTAACTTTGTGAACTACACCAAAAGCAAATCCACATTTGAGCAACGGATATTAAGAGGCTCGATGTTACTTGGGATCATTTCATTTGTTTCTGCTGTGGTGATAGGTGTGTGGCGAATTGCCCTGACTCGGGGCTTCACCTTGCCATCAATTCCCGAATTTCTGCCTCCACATGGAAATTTAATGGTTGGTGCATTTCTTGGAACATTGATAATTTTTGAAAGGATGTTTGCCCTGCCTGTTAAATGGCTCGTTTGGGTTCCTTACGCTTGGGGAATATCAGCCATCTTAATTCACCTTGGCTCGCCGCTATTTAAAATCCTTAACATTGTTTCTTTGCTTGGGTGGGGAATACATAGATTCATCGCTTACCGAACATTTAAACATATATGGAATCCACTTGTTGAATTTCTTGCCTATGTTGCTCTTTCCGTTGCGTTATTTAGAGAAGGTGGACTTGCAGGGAGCGTTGAATCTGCCCTTGCTGGTTTTTCATTTGCAATTGCTGTGATAGGAGTTGAAAGGATAGAACTAACACTTGGCTTTAAGAAGGTATCAGCAAAAATTGTATATGCGAGTTTAATAATTTATCTTGTTGTTTCAATCATCAATTCACTTTTTTATCTTTTACCCCCTCAAGTCATTGGGATTATTTTACTTCTTGTTTGCATCGGATTGATTTATAATGATTCCGCCATAATCGCTTCAGCCAAATTCAAAACAGCACAACTACCACTGCACAAATTTACCAAAGAAACCTTGACAATTGCATATCTCTGGCTTATGTTTTCAAGCATAGGTATGATTTTATGGAGCCAGATTCAAGCAGTTGCGAAAGATGTCGTCTTCCATTCGATTGGATTGGGATTCATATTTACAATGATTTTATCTCATGCACCAATTGTAATTGGATCAACATTTGCAAAAATGCCCAAAAGACCTCCCTCCAGACTTCTATTTTATCTTTTTCAATTAATGACAGTTGTGCGAGTTTCCGCCGATTTACTTGTTGCTAACCTTGTTGAGATATGGATTTGGTCCGGTTGGATAACTGGAACTTTACATTTCGTTACCTTTGTCCTTTACATTTTAAATGTCTTGAAAAGTTTTAAATAAGATTTTGGTAATGTGAAACAAATACATCAAGAATTTGAAACTGGATTTATTTGGTGGTCGCTTGGGATAGCTATTCTTGGTGGCTTTATGCTTGGTGCGCATATAGCGATGCAAATCGGATTTAATATGAGCCTACCAAAAGCATTAGATGTATGGATTCAAGTACACGGACACCTCCAACTTATCGGATGGGTTGGGCTCTTTATAATGGGTGTGAGTTTACATTTTTTACCAAGAATGGCAAGTGTTCCAATTGAGAAGAAAAGCACACTAAGATTTATTCTTTATCTTACTGTTGTTGGACTTTTAATAAGAACAAATTTTGAATTTTGGCGACCTTATGTTGAAGATGAAAAGATAAGCGATATCTTTAAAAACCTTGCGGACTTTGGCAACATCGTAGAATTCGCTGGGATAATCCTGTATGTTATGCTTTTAATAAAAACATTTTTGAAAGCACCAGATTTTAAAAGAAAAGGCTTTGAAATAGTAAAACCATTTTTTATGCTGTTCATCCTTGGCTGGATAGTTTATTCAATTGTTCAGGTACCATCGATCTTTCTTAACAGATACGAATGGCTTGTATGGAATAAATGGAGTATCAACATCTTCATGAATTTTGTTCTATTTCCGATCTCATTTGCCCTTTCAATTTTAAACTTCCCACTTTACATTCACTTGAAACCACCGACAAAATCTATCAAATACATTGGTTATTTCTATCTTGCGATCGCCATACTCCATGAATTTATCTCAGCCCCAATTCAATTGATAAACATCGATTTAAATTTAACTGCATTGCTCATCGATCTTACAATCATATCGCTGTTGTTTTCATCGGGGATAATTCAACGAATTTTTTTACCGGACAAAGCTCTCGCTAAATCACCATTTTGGAGAAGGGATAGGGTTGAAGAACCAAGTGTAGGTAAAAAGCCAAGAAAGGGTTATTCAGATTATGGTGAATTTGGCAAGTTTGAACTTTTAATTTATTCCACTTATTTATGGCTCGTGATCAGTTTATTTCTTGATATGCTTGCAAGGTTAATTTTATTACTTGGTCTATCGGTTCATTACGGAGTTGATCCTGTGAGACATTCGTTTCTTGCTGGCTTTATTTCGTTGTTGATACTTGGCATGGCTCAACGGATGCTACCAGGTTTTATGCACAAAAGCAAAATTGCAAGTACAAAAATTGTTTTTCTTACATTCATCTTCGGAAATATCGCCGTTTCATTTAGGGTTATACCAATGCTTATTCCACTATATTTATCTGGTCCAATGCAAACCCTCGCTCAATTTATGCTTTATCTTTTTGGAACTTCTGGATTTATTGCGATTCTTTCATTAGTTCTTCTCTTCATAAATCTGCGAAAGACCTTCAAAATGAGATAATCCCCCACCCATAGCATTCACACAATCAATATATAAGCATTCCAATTTGAAAAATTAAAAAGCGCATACATATATTTAAAGTGAGTATGAAAATCAAAATTTTCTCATGCGATGATTGAAAACCCTGAAATGATAAGAGATATACCCTTCTTTTCAGAACTTAGCACAGATGAATTAAGGAAATTCATGAAAATATCCAAGCTGATGAATTTTAAAAAAGGGGATATTATTTTTCTTGAGGGTGATGTCTACTATGGATTTTACATAGTCGTGAAAGGTGCTGTGAGAGTTTATAAATCAAACCCTGATGGTAGAGAGATAACTTTACATATAATTGAGCCGTTTAACTCATTTGCTGAGATACCGATGTTTATAAGTGATAGAGAAGAAGGAAATATCTACCCTGCGAATGCTCAGGCGATAGAAAATTCCGTTCTTATTTTTATCCCTAAGGAAGAATTTTTGAGAATAATAAACGAGAACTCCAAAATATGCCTTAAGATGTTACATGGGTTTGCAGAAAGATTGATGAGCTTAAATCAGCAAATTGAAAATTTAACTCTTAAAGATGTGGTCACACGGTTGGCTGAATATCTTTACAATAAATATAAAAACTCTGGTAAAAATGAGATAAATTTAAATCTCTCAAGATCTATGCTTGCAACATACCTTGGGACAATATCGGAGACAATTTCACGAGCTTTGAGGAAGCTTCAGGACGAGGATTTGATCGAAATTCAAGGCAAAAAGATAATTATCAAAAAACCTGAAAAACTTAAACAAATTTGTGGTTAATCGAAATCGTAAGAGTAATAAAGCGCAATTCCCTTTTCCCTGACGAAATCTTCGACATCAGGCTCACTTATCATATAGGTTACTATTACGGGGAATATATTCTCATAGACGCCTTCAAATCTTGCCAATCTATCTTCTATAAAACTTATGACATTATTCTTAGACAGCTGGCTCTTGCACTCACCAATTATTGTAATTTGAACACCATCTTTTGTACCCTTACCAAATATGTTAACCTCAATATCTCTTCCTTTAGCATCTTTAACAAATCTTCTTAACAGTCTCCCTTCCACCTCAATACCATAATCTCTTTTTAAAAGCTTTGGCAAGGACTTAAATGCTCTATCTTCAAGACCGAAACCAACTGCATCGGATAAATCGCCAAATCTCTTTTTAAGATCTCTAATCTCGCCAACGATCGCCCTAACTTCTTCCGTTAATTGCTCAACTCTCTTAGCAAGAGATTCAAGTCTTTCCTCCGTCCTTTTCTGTGCTTCAGCAAGCTCATTAACCCTTTCTTCCGTCCTCCTCTGCGCCTCGGCAAGTTGATTTATAGCCTCCCATACTCTTTTGAAATTTTCCTCAGTCGCCTTCTCAAACGCATCTAACCTCTCCTCCGTCCTCCTCTGGGCCTCAGCAAGCTCATTAACTCTTGCTTCCGTCTTTCTCTGTGCTTCAGCAAGTTCCTCAACCCTTTGAGCAAGAGCATTGAGTCTTTCCTCGGTTCTCCTCTGCGCCTCAGCGAACTGATTTATAGCCTCCCATACTCTTTTGAAGTTTTCCTCAGTCGCCTTCTCAAATGCATTTAACCTCTCCTCTGTCCTCTTCTGGGCTTCAGCAAGTTCATTAACCCTTGCTTCCGTCTTTCTCTGTGCTTCAGCAAGCTGATTTATAGCCTCCCACACTTTCCTAAAGTTCTCCTCGGTCGTCTTCTCAAATGCATCTAACCTTTCCTCCGTCTTCCTCTGTGCTTCTGCGAGTTCTTCAATCCTCTGAGCAAGTGAATTAAGCCTTTCCTCAGTCCTCCTTTGCGCCACTGTGAGTTCTTCAACCCTCTGAGCAAGGGCATTAAGCCTCTCCTCCGTTCTCTTCTGAGCCTCGGCGAGTTCCTCAACCCTTTGAGCAAGTGAATTAAGTCTCTCCTCTGTCTTTCTCTGAGCCTCTGCAAGCTCTGATACTTTTACTGTCAATTCCTTCTGCGCTTCAACGAGCAACTTAACCACCTGTTTCAGATCATCGACATCAGCCTTGGTTGCATAATTTGCTGAGAGCTTTTCGTCAACAATTTGCTCTATCTCTTTCTTAACCGCCGATGTTATTTTGAACCCTTTTTCGATCTTGGGCATAAATTAGCAATAATTATTTTCTCACTCGTAAAGATAAAAAATCTATAACTTCCAATCAAATTTCAAATACTACCCCTTCAACTTTCGCTCCAACCTTGCGATAGCATCCCAAATGGCTTGAAGCATTCTACCATCTAACTCCTTCTTTTCTGCAAGTTTCAAATAATTCAGAACTTCTTGATCACCTATATCTCCAAGAACATTGTAAATCACCATCCTAACGAAAAATTCAGGCGTATTCACCATACCGAAGATAAAATCTTTTATGCTCGGTTCCTTATCAGCAAAAATTGAAAGAGTTGAAATCGCAGTTATTCTAACCGAAGGATGGTTGCCACGAACCGAATATTTCTTAAGTATATCAATCGCTTCCTTTTCATACTTGGTGTTTTTAAAATCACTTAACCGTCTCAATGCGGTCGTCCTGATTATTTCCTGATGAGAATCCATCGCAAGTGCATTTTTTATAACGCTCATTCTATTTACGGAGTCGATCAATGCAAGCGAATTAACGGCTGAAGCGATGACATAATAACTTTTATCATTTTCTATAACTTCCGCCAAAAATTTCGCAACGAAATCAAATTTAAACTCTTTCAAAGCTTCAACTATACTTCTCCTAACCTTTGAATCCTGCTCATTTTTAAACACATCTATCAAAAATCTCGCCGTGCTTTCATCTTTTAATTTCCCAAGATTATTTATCGCTTCCTGCCTCACCGCATAAAATTCACCGCTCTTAATGAGTTTCATCATCACATCGACAACATCCTTCTTATCCACCATCCTCCCAAGTTCCTGAACAGCCCATAATCTATCGATCATCTCGCTGGCATTTAACGCTTGATAAATTAACTCATCCTTTGACTTTTCAAAAAATAAATCTTTCAAAATCCAATTCCCCTTGTCAAATATCACCATCAAAGGTTTACTATTAACACTGAAATCAAAAGTCTGTTTTCGCTCACTGATAAAAATTCTATAAGTTTTACTGCTCTCCTTTGTCGTTATCTCAACATCAACGGGTGTCTTGAAAACTTCAGGGGTAAGCGAATCAGCAACTTGAATTTGCTCAACCGTTAATCTGAGAGTTTTCGTCGTATCATTGTAAACATAACTTACCTCAAAAATTGGATATCCAGCTTTATAAAGCCATTGATCAAAAAACCATTTCAAATTATATCCCGTAGCCTCTTCAATTGCTATTTTAAAATCGTTTGTTTCAACATTTTGATATTCATACTTTCTCGCATAATAATTTATTGCCTTCCAGAAAAGTTCGTCCCCCAGAATAAACCTTATCATATTTAGAATTGCTCCACCTCGTTGATATATGTGGGGTCCAAAAAGATCTGTTGGATCAAAGTATCTATTCCACACTGTTGGCTTTTTATCGCTCATATCGGCAAATTTTGCTGTCCTTTGCATGTTGTAAACGCTATATTGAAACTCATCCTTCCCCCGTGCATATTCAAAGTAAAGCGCAGTGAAATAAGTCGCAAACCCTTCGTTCAACCACGCATGTTCCCAACTTCTACAAGTCAAAAGGTCCCCCCACCATTGATGAGCCATCTCATGAGCGACAAGCCCATCGCTTGAAACATCAAGATGTGCTCTTTCATCATGAA
>NZ_CZVS01000060.1:0-11668 GCF_001535985.1 Candidatus Kryptonium thompsonii
CGGGAAAATACAATGGGATGAACTCCGAAGAAGCTTGGGAAAAAATTGTTGAGGATTTGAGCAAGGAAGGTATAGCGAAAAAGACCGTTAAATATCGCTTGCGTGATTGGCTTATTTCAAGGCAAAGATATTGGGGTGCGCCGATCCCGATTGTTTACTGTGAAAAATGTGGGGAGGTTCCAGTTCCTGAGGATCAACTTCCAGTTTTACTTCCATATAATGTTGATTTCAAACCAACGGGTGAATCACCCCTTGCAAGATGTGAAGAATTTATAAATACGACTTGTCCCAAGTGTGGAGCGCCAGCTAAGAGGGACCCTGACACGATGGATACATTTGTCGATTCATCGTGGTATTACCTACGCTACTTTACACCGCATCTTGATACAGCACCGTTTGATAAGGAACTTGTAAAAATTTGGTGTCCAGTGGATAAATATGTCGGTGGAGCTGAGCACGCAACAATGCATCTGCTTTATGCGAGATTTATAACCAAGGCATTGAGGGATGCAGGTCATATTGAATTCGATGAACCATTTTTGAGCTTGTATCATCAGGGAACGATTACGAACAAAGGGGCAAAAATGTCAAAGAGCAAGGGTAATGTTGTGAACCCTGATGATTTCGTGAGCAAGTATGGTTCGGATGTTTTCAGGTTATATTTGATGTTTATGGGTAGATATGACGAGGGTGGGGATTGGAGCGATGAAGGTATAAATGGAATGTGGAGGTTTGTTAACAGGGTTTATAACTTTGTCCTTGATAATAGAGAATTATTAAGAAGTGTAAAGCCAAGGGATAAATATGACCTTAATTTGCTTGGGGATTACGCGAAGGCAATTTATAGGAAAACTCATAAGACGATAAAGAAAGTAACGGATGACATTGATACATTCAACTTTAACACTGCGATCGCTGCATTGATGGAACTTTTCAATTTGCTTTCTGAATTTGATAAAAATCTTCATGATGATCTCACGCGAGAGGTTTTCGTCCATTGTATGAAAAGATTTATTATAATGCTTGGTCCACTTGCCCCGCACCTTGCTGAGGAATTGTGGGAAATTTCTGGTGAAAATGAAAGTTTGTTCGTTGGAAGTAAATGGGTTGAACCTGACGAATCGGCATTGAAGGAGGAAGAAGTTACAGTTGTAGCTCAAGTTAATGGAAAAGTAAGAGCAAGGATCAAGGTCCCGATCGACTTGGATGATGAAACCCTTAAAAATATCGTTTTAAACGATGCTGGTGTTCAAAAGTATCTGAGCGGTAAGAAAATTTCAAAGATTGTGGTTGTGAAAAATAAACTTGTAAGCATCGCTTGTGAGGATTAAAACTTTTATATTATTTATCGTTCTCTCAACTTTCATATTCGGATGCGATAGGAAAGTTAAAAAAATTCCCATAGCACATAGCTTATCATCTGATGAATATGTTTACTTTATCTCACAAAGGGATTCGCTCCCAAGCATCTACGGAATTAGCTTGAACGATTATAAGATTGAGAAAATTTTGCCAGATACATTTGCTGGCGTCTGGGAGATAAAATTTTCCCCGCTTGGAAATGTTGCTCTTTTCAAAACCGCTGATTTTGAGGGAACTGTTGGTGCTGGTTTTTTTAGCATAAAAAATCCCCGTATTTATCTTTTTGACATAACGACTGGCGAAGTTGCTTTGCTTAAAACATTTGATGATTCTTGGAGTGTTAAGATAAGATGGCTAAATGCTGACACGGTTGAAGTTTACAGAATAAGTGGGGGCTATCAAACGGGAGAAAACTTTAAACTTGAAATTTACGGGTTTGACTCGGCAGGAGATTTGCTTTATAAAAGAGAGAAAGAGTATGACTGGAGAAAGGGTGAATTTCCTGAAGAAGTTTTAGATTTAAAATTAAATGCCCCAGATGGAAAAAAGAGTGTCGAGATAAAGAATGATTCATTGCTTGGTGTTAAGAGAATTTATTTTTGGGACGGTTTTAAGAGATTTGAAATTTTTGAGACAAAATGGAAAATAGAACAACTTGAGTGGAGTCCAGATGGTATGTATTTTGTCTTCAGAGTTGTAAATATAACACCTGAAGTGGTTGAAAGGAAAAATGTTAAAACTGGGGAAATTTATTTTTTTGATGTCGAAAAAAGAAATCTCTACAAGATAAGCTCGGGAAGTGGTTTTTTTAACTTTAGATTTATAGACGATACCAGAATAGTTTTTGACAAAGGATTTGAAAATGATGCGGAAATTTATATGTATGACCTTTTTGAGAAGAAGATGAAGCAATTGACGAATGATGATTATCCAGATGGCGTTTTTGGAATTCCAAAAGTTTTAGGATTCAGCGCATAATAAATGAAAGGTAAAAGAAAGACATTGTCGGTTGTGATAATCGCTGGTAATGAAGAGGGAAAAATCGCTGATTGTCTTGAAAGCGTTAGTTGGGCTGATGAAATTATAGTTGTTGATTCTGAAAGCAAAGATAGAACAGTTGAAATAGCTAAAAGATACACGGACAAAGTTTTTATCAAAAAGTGGGAAGGATACGCTCCTCAAAAACAGTTTGCGATTGGAAAAGCAACATGTGATTGGGTTTTGAGTTTAGATGCTGATGAAAGGGTTTCGCCAGAGCTTAGAAAGGAAATCGAAAGCATACTTGAAAGCGAAACAGAATATGATGGTTTTTATGTTCCAAGGAGAAATTTTTTTCTTGATAAGTGGATAAAGTCCTGCGGTTGGTATCCTGATTATCAACTACGCCTGTTCAAAAATGGGAAAGCTCGGGTGACACCGAAAAAAGTTCACGAAGGATTCATCGTTGATGGAAAAGTTGGTTATTTAAAGG
Organism: Candidatus Kryptonium thompsonii; assembly: GCF_001535985.1. Classification (NCBI taxonomy): domain Bacteria; kingdom Pseudomonadati; phylum Candidatus Kryptoniota; genus Candidatus Kryptonium; species Candidatus Kryptonium thompsonii. Next base: position 2,834 of record NZ_CZVS01000060.1, read on the forward strand.
GAGATTTAATTCATTTAACGCATGTTGATTTATTTGACACCTTTGAAAAGATAAATCATTATTCAAGTCTGAGCGCTGAGGAAAGAGCATCAAAGAGGGTGGTGAAATGGTATCACATACTTTTTGCTCCTTTTCTTGCTTTCTTGAGTCATTTTATCTTAAAGCGTGGGTTTTCGGATGGGGTTTATGGATTGATGGTTTCTTTAAATCATGCTATGACGAAACTACAAACATACATGAAGATTTGGGAAATTCAAAATGTTAAATCAAAAGTCGAAAATAAGCTCGAGAGATAATTTTCGAGTTTTCTTAAGAGTGTTGAGTTATGCTAGACCTTATTGGAAGTATCTTGCTTTATCCTTTTTTTTCACGGTTTTGTTTTCCATTTTTAGTGGCGTTTCAATTTATCTTGCCATTCCGCTTCTTGAAACTCTCTTCTCGCAAGATTATATATCTGCGCTTGAAAAAATAGGGGGTTCTTCTCAGGGTGGATTTTTAGGCACGATGAAGAAAGAGTTTTTCGGATTTTTGTTTAGATATGTTTTTTCGGGGACACATTCTGAGGCGTTGGTAAAAATTTGCCTTATTATAGTTCTCGCTTTCTTTCTTAAAAATGTCTTTGGTTATTTTCAATCTTACTTTATGGCTTACGCCGAACAAGGACTTGTAAAAGATATAAGGAATGCGGTTTATAGACATTTGCATACTCTATCGCTCGGATATTTCACAAACGAAAGGACGGGAAATTTAATCTCAAGGATAACAAATGATGTTGCGGTGATAAATACTGGGATTTCTGCAACATTTTTGAATCTTGTAAGGGAACCGTTGTTGATAATTGTCTTTCTTGGAATTGCTTTTTCTTTAAGTTGGAGATTAACACTTTTATCATTGGTTGTTTTGCCGTTTGCGCTTTATTTTATCGGTAAGCTTGGTTTGAGAATACATAAGGAAAGTTGGACAACGCAGGAACGAATGGCGGATATGACATCGGTTTTGCAGGAGACAATTACGGGGATAAAAGTTGTGAAAGCATTTGGAATGGAGGAATTTGAAAATAAAAAGTTTCAAAAGGAGACTTGGAGATATTTTAAATCGTTGCTTAAAATCGTGAGGATAAGAAATCTTGCAAGCCCAATAACTGAATTTTTAAGCGTAATCGTTGGAGTTGTTATAATCTGGTATGGGGGGATGCAAGTTCTTGAGCTTGGAACGATGAGGGCAAGCGAATTTTTAACTTTTCTCATTGCGATATTTCAGATAATGCCACCTGTTAAGGAACTTACAAGTGTAAATAATAGAATTCAAGAATCAACGGCAGCTGCTAAACGAGTTTTTGAGGTTCTTGATATCGAGCCAGAGATAAAAGAAGTTGAAAATGCAATTGAGCTTAAAGAGTTTAAAGATAAAATTGTCTTTGAGGATGTGTGGTTTTCATATAATGGGCAAAGTGATGGTGATTTTGTGCTTAAAAATATAAATCTTGTCGTTAAGAGGGGTGAGATACTTGCAATCGTTGGTCCCAGTGGCGCTGGGAAATCAACACTTGTTGATTTAATTCCGCGGTTTTACGATCCAACGAGAGGAAGGATTTTAATTGATGGGATTGATCTTAAGCTATTGAAGATAAAGTCTCTGCGTGATAAAATTGGTATTGTCACACAGGAGACGATTTTATTTAATGACACTGTTAAAAACAATATCGCTTATGGTCTTGATGATTGCCCGATGGAAAAGATAATTGAAGCAGCGATTGCGGCAAATGCGCACGAGTTTATTATGCAACTTCCACAAGGGTATGATACTCTCATAGGTGAAAGGGGAACAAAGCTTTCCGGCGGGCAGAGACAAAGGATTTCAATAGCAAGGGCACTTCTAAAAAACCCACCAATTTTAATTCTTGACGAAGCAACCAGCAATCTTGATACTGAATCAGAAATCCTTGTTCAAGAGGCAATTGAGAGATTGATGAAAAACAGAACTGTTTTTGTGATAGCACATCGCCTTTCAACAATAAGAAATGCCGATAGGATAATTGTCCTTGAAAATGGTAGAATTGTTCAAGAGGGAAGACATGACGAATTGATAAAACAGGATGGGCTTTATCGTAAACTTTATGAAATGCAATTTAATCTCTGACATCATTAGATTTTAATTTCCGTAAAAATAAACTTGAGCTTTGCGATTGAACTTTAAAAAATTAACTTCTTCGAGAATTTACGATTTGTTAATATATCTTTTTCTAACCCTTCAAGTTGCAAGTGTATTTTTTTCAATCGCTGTTTCATCTGTTTCGTTTGCCATTACGGGATTGCTTTTCGTTTTTAAGGTTCTTTCAAATCGTAATGAAATAAAAGGATTGAAAACAACGCTTGATTTATTTTTTCTCGCTTTTGTCGTTGTTGAAATTTTAAGTGCGATTTTTTCTGAGTATAGGGCTGAAGCCTTTTCTCATGCGAGGCGTGTTCTTTTGATATCGGTTTTCTATATGGCAATTTTTGTCCTAAAGGATGCAAAGAGAATTTACAGCACGATACTTGGACTTGGAATTGTAGCAGCGATTATTTCAATAATTGAACTTGTTGTTTACTATTTTCGAGTTGATGTTTACTGGCTTGGTGTTTTTCAGATTTCGATGACAGCAGGAGAGCTGAAAATGATAATTTTACTTCTGCTTTTCCCATTATACCTTGACAGAGAAATAGCTTTCAAAAAGAGAGCCTTGGTGCTTTTACTCATAGCTCCGATATATCTTACATTTCTTTTAACCTTTGTCAGGAGTGCATGGTTGGGATTTTCGATAGGATTGTTGGCAATTGTTCTCTTAAAATACAGATATTTTTTGCCAGGTTGGGCGTTTCTTGTTGCCGTGTTTTATTTTTTCTTTCCATTGAAATATCAATATGCTCAATTTTCAGATGTGACGAAATCTGAGACGACAGTCGCAAGGTATATGATGTGGAAAACAGGTGTTAGAATGTTTGCTCATAAGCCTTTGCTTGGCTATGGTGATATTGATCTTTACAAAATTTATTTAAGGTTTAGACCTAATCCCGCCCCCGATGAAAGGCATGGACATCTTCACAATAATTTTATAATGTGGCTTGTGTTGTTTGGGATTGTTGGTTTTGCTGTTTTAAGTGGGCTTTTTATAAAAATGCTGATCGATATGTTTGTCTTTTATAAAAGTTTTGCATCGATTCCCATGTTAAGAGACTTCATCCTTGCTGGAATTGGCATCTTTTTCGCATTTCATGTAAGTGGAATGTTTGAGTGGAGTTTTGGGGATGCTGAAATAATGACAAGCTTCTGGTTTGTTTCAGGAATTGTTTACTCTGTAAATAAAAACTTAAAAAGGCAAAATGAACCCCAAACTTGAACTTTTATATGTTATCTCAAGGCTCAGTTGGGGTGGGCTTGAAATGAACATTCTACGGCTTGCGAATGAGATGATAAAGAGAGGACATAGTGTAACCATTGCTTGTAATCTGAAGGGAAGATTATTTCAGGAGTTGGTCAAAATCTTCAATGGCGAGAAAAGAAAGATTGAAACTGTTGGTTTAAGCAGTAACTTTGCTGAAAATTTGGCGACATTACTAAAAATTTTGAAACAAAAACAATTTAGTATAATTCACATTTTTAACTCAAGCGATTTGAAGCTTGTCTCACTGGCTGTTATTTTACAAGCGGGGAATCAAGCACTTATCTTAGATCCCCAAATTGGAGTCGGTGTAAGTAAAAAAGATTTGCTTCATAAAATTTTTTATAAAAAGGTTGACACTGTAATTGCTATTTCGAAGGATGTTGCAAATGGTTTTTTGCAAAACCTACCGATAGATGAAAATAAGTTAAAACTTATTTACCCAGGCGTTGATGTCGGAAAATTTAGGTTCAGCGAGCAAAGTCGCAAAAAGATAAGGGATGAATTTAATCTTGAGGACGAAGTTGTAATTGGTGTTATAAGTCGCTTCAGCCCTGGGAAAGGACATGAAGAATTGTTCAAAGCATTTAAAATTTTGAAGGATGAATTTAATAATGTTAAGTTATTGGTTGTCGGTGAACCAACCGTTGGCGAGGTGTCTTACTTCAAAGGGCTGCAGAAACTCGCAGAAGAACTTGGAATTAATGATAAAACGATATGGACAGGATTTAGGAAAGATGTTCAAGATGTTCTGTGTGCTATTGATATTTTTGTCGCTCCATCCCATGCGGAAGCATTTGGACTTTCACTTGTTGAGGCGATGGCAACTGAGTTACCAGTTGTTGCTACAAGAAGTGCTGGATTTTTGGATATAATTTCCGACGGAATAGATGGATTGTTTTTTGAAAAAGGGAATTATGAAGATCTCGCTGAGAAGATTAAACTTTTGATAAAGAATAAAGAATTAGCAAAACAGCTTGGTAAAAGAGCAAGGGAAACAGTTTGTGAAAAATTTAGTTTTGAAAGATATTTAAACGAAATTGAAGCTTTATACCTTGATCTTGTTAAGTCAAAACAAACGGAGGTGCGAGATGTTCAACATAGCAAGCCCTGAGGATATAAAGGCTGGCAAGGTGACAGATATATATTTTGAAAGGGCAATAAATGTTTTAAAGGCAAAGGGAGTAAATAAATATGTTAAGGCGGAGTTTGTTGTCAAGAAATTTCCATCAAATTATCAATGGGGAATCTTTGCTGGGCTTGATGAAGTTTTGACGCTTCTTGAAGGTCTTCCTGTGACGGTTAAAGCTATGCCCGAGGGAACTGTTTTTAAGACGAATGAACCAGTGATGACTATCGAGGGAATGTATCTTGATTTTGCTGTTTATGAAACGGCAATTCTTGGGTTGATATGCCAAGCATCGGGCATTGCAACGAAAGCTGCGAGATGTAAACTTGCTGCTGGAGATAAAATTGTCGTTCATTTCGGTGCGAGGAGAATGCATCCTGCGATAGTTCCCATGATCGATAGAAGTTCTTACATTGGCGGATGTGATGGAGTGGCAACTCCAGTTGGTGCGAAACTTCTTGGGATACCCGCAAGTGGAACAATGCCCCATGCGATGATCCTTCTATTTGGTGATACACTTGAGGCGGTGAAAGCATTTGATGAAATAATTGACCCGAAAGTGCCGAGGATCGCCTTAATTGATACTTTCACGGATGAAAAATTTGAGGCGATTCGCATCGCTGAAGCTCTTAAAGATAAACTTTACGGAGTTAGACTTGACACCCCAAGCTCAAGGCGTGGAAATTTCCTTGCAATTTTGAAAGAAGTCAGATGGGAGCTTGATATAAGGGGATTTAAAAATGTTAAAATTTTTGTAAGTGGTGGAGTTGATGAGGAAATAATAAAACAGTTAAACGAGGTTGTTGATGCATATGGTGTTGGAACAACGATAAGCAGTGCTCCCGTGCTTGACTTTGCAATGGATATAGTTGAAATAGAAGGGAAACCGATGGCTAAACGCGGAAAATTGTCTGGTGAAAAACAGGTGTATGTAAATGAAAACACAGGTGAAAGAGTAATTGTCCCAGCGAATGAGAAATTCGATAGGGAAGGTTTTAGACCACTCCTTGAAAAGGTAATTGAAAATGGAAAAGTTTTAAAGCCATCACCTGAACCATCAGAAATAAGAAATTATGTCCTAAGGCAAATCAAAAACTTAACCCTTTAAAAAGTGAAGAAATTACTTTTTATTTTAATCGCACTTCAATTCATCGTGGCTTTCTCGCAGGATCAAAAAAATCAGATGATAAATCAGGCGGAATTTTTCATTGCAAATGGTGAGCTTGAGAAAGCCATAAAAATTTATAGTGAAATTTTTAACGATGAGCCGAGCAATTTTAAAATTGCAAGTCGGCTTGCGGAACTTTATCTCTGGACTGAAAATGTGCACGGCGCAATTAATGTCTATGAGACGCTTTTGAAAAATGGTGTTTCTAATTATGATGTTCTCGTTAAATTGGGACAATGGTATTTATGGGATGGAAGGCAAAAAGATGCGATAACTGTTTATGAAAAACTTGTGCAAATGTATCCCGACAGCATTGCTTTCTATAGAATGCTTGCTAAACTTTATGTTTGGAACGATAGGGCTCGTGATGCTATACCGATTTACGAGAAAATAATTGAACTTGATCCGCAGGATTATGAAACGATGCTTCAGCTTGCGCAACAATATGTTTGGAACGAACAGCAATTAAAAGCAATCCCACTTTATAAAAAGCTTGTTAGTGCATTTCCAGATAGTTCAAACTATCATTGGCTTTTATGTCAGCTTTTGATTTGGAATAACAAAGTTGATGATTCAAAAAGGGAAATCAAAAAGTTTTTGAAAAAATTTCCGAAACATAAAGAAGCACTTGAGCTTGCAGTTCAATTGTTCTATTACTCAGGCGAATGGGATAGGGCAAATAATTACGCAGAGGCTTTACTAAAAATCGATCCCCAAAACCAAACTGCGAAGAAAATAAGCGAAGAAATAAAAGCAAACTATTCTAACTACATTTACGGTGAGACAAAATTGTTTCGGGATACAAATAAACTTGAAAGGGCAACATATCCTTTTGAAGCGAAGATTTTTCTCAGCAGATTTTGGGAGATAGGTTTAAATGTGGAAAAGGTTCAAATTTTTGATGGCAGGGTTCAAGAGAAAAGGTTTGGGTATGGGGGTGTTTTTCGGGGTAGGTATAACATCAGTCGAGGGAATTACCTTGAGTTAGAAACTGGGATGTTCAAGTATGAAGCGATAAGTTTTCCCGTGTGGCGATTTACACTTGGCTTGAATTTATTTGATAGAATTTATCCACAGTTTACTTACAAGAGGAGCGAAAATAGAGAAGGGGCTAAAGCGATAGGTGAAAAGATTACGGTTGATAACTTCACGCTTGCAGTTTACAATCAAATTTTTAATTCGCTTGGTTTAAGTTTGCTCTTTGATTATGGAATTTATTCTGATGGAAATATAAAAAAGACATTCGGAAGTTATCTCAATTTGTTTCTTTTAAAGGAGAACCCACGGGTGTTAATCATCGGGTTTTATTCTTTTGAAGATTTTGATTCAATTTATGTTAATTCACTGCCCTATTGGACGCCAAATAATCTTTCGACATATTGGGGCGAGGTAAATGTTGAGCAAAGTCCTTTAAAATGGCTCACGGTTGGGATTGCTGGTGCGGTTGCAAAGAATCCGAGGTATCCGACTTCTTTGAACTATAGAATTTTTGGCAAACTTACTTTAGGAAAGTTTGAATTCTGTGGTCAATATGAAAAATATGGTTCAACGGTCTACAACTATAGATTTTTTAGAGTTTGTGCGAGATTTAGGATTTAATTTGAAAGCATCGGGGAGCGAAATTTAGTTAGGGATGCGAACAAATTTTTGCTAAAAATCAATTACCCCTCTTGACAAGATATGTTTTTTTATTTATATTTAGACAAAAATATCCGAAAATATCTCGGTGATTTAATTGCTATCATAGCATAGAGGCTTTTCTTATAGATTAAAGAAAAGTCCAATTATACAGCTCACCATAACGAACCTCTCAATTAAACCCCCAGTTGATATAGCTCCTTAACATTTTTGCCGAATTTGTTTGTTTTTGCAGATGAACTTATGGATGTTGCTTTGAAAAATTTTATTTGACACAGTGAAAATTCAATTTAACATCTTTTCGGTTATTTAAAGTTTTAATGGTTGATATTTACGAGATTTTGTTTTGGCATATTTTTTGAGTTATGCTTTTATGCAAAAATAAAACCAAAAAACCTGAGGAGAAAAACATGTTAAGTAAGATTTTCATGCAAGTATTTTTTCTGATCTTGGTTTTCTCAATTGTTCTTACGCAAAATCAAAGTGGTTCTATCTTTTGGGGTCAAAACTGTGCAAGGTGCCATAATGTAAGGGGGTTTAATGAGTTTAACGATGCACAATGGGATGTTATTGTAAGGCATATGAGGATAATAGGAAACCTTCCTGGAGATCAAGCGAGGGCTATTTTAAAGTTCCTTCAAGATGCAAATAATCCACCTGAGGAGGGAGATGCTATTGAAGAGTCCGTCAAAGATTATGTTAATAAGAGGGTAGAAAGTTTTGAGCTTTTTCCAAGTTCGAAATTTTTTGTAAGTGGGTATGGAGTCTCACAGTTCGTTTCCGTTAAGGAAGAAGTGGCTTCATTCGAGACATCATTTACACCGCTTTTTCATCTTGCTATTGGGAATAATACTTATTTTATGGTTGAACCTGAGTTTGAGCTTGAGGATACTAAGGTTGCAATTGAATTGGAGATAGCGCAGGTGAGTTATTTTGTTAACGATTATTTAACGCTCGTGGCTGGAAAATTTATTTTACCGTTTAATGTTTACTCGGAGAGGTTACATCCAACATGGATAGATAAATTGCCCCGACGTCCATTGATTTATACCAATCTTCTTGACCATGCGCTGTCAGATGTGGGTATTCAATTAAGGGGTGGTGCATCTTTACCGTTTTCCGAGGGTTCAAAGATAAACTATGCATTTTATATAGTTAATGGACCACGGCTTGAGATGGGAGAGTTAATGATCGGTGAGAATTTTACGGATGTTGACACAAACAAAACTATTGGTGGAAGGTTGGGAATTTTGCCTGTGTGGAATTTAGAGATAGGAGCTTCGTATATGTCTGGGAAGGCAAGCGATGAAGAGGGTACGAGAAAAGAAGATTTTAGTATGATTGGATTTGACGGTGAATATCATTTTGGTGGATTGGAATTTAGAGGTGAATTCATTCGGCTTGAGAGAAAATTTGGTGGATGGAAAGAAACGAAAAATGGTTTTTATGTTCAAGCATCTTATCGGTTCTCTGGCGAAG
>NZ_CZVS01000061.1:0-11368 GCF_001535985.1 Candidatus Kryptonium thompsonii
CATGTGAGCAAAGAAAGAATTAACTGTTTAAAATGTCATGAGGAGATAAAACATGGGAAGGTAGAGGTTTTCGAGGTTTTTTCACCCGTTTGTCAAGAGTGCCATGGAAATAGGCATTCCATCCAGGAAAAAATTTATTCTGGAACTGGGGGCAGGGATGTTCCAGTATTGCCTGATCCGATGTTTCTCGCTGGTGTTTCTTGTAGAGGGTGTCACGAGGTTAAACTTACAAAAACTCATTCTGAAGTAATTTTCGAGCTTCCGGAGTTTGATCCTAATTCATGCAGTAATTGTCACGGCAAGGGTTATGATAAACTCGCGGGTCAGTGGCAGAAAATAGTTAAAGAAAGATTGACAAAAATTGAATCTGAGATCGAGGTTGCGCGACTTTTGAAGAGAGTTAATTTGAAGAAATTTAATGACGAAAAAGTTAATGTAAATCTTGAAACCATTAAACGGGATGGAAGTTATGGAGTTCATAACATAAAGTATGTCAATCTTCTTCTTGATATCGTTGAAAAAGAGATAGGCGCAAGGGGTAAAAAACCAGAACTTGAATTTGTTTATAAAAATAATTCAAGATGTCTTGATTGTCATTTTGGAATTGAAAATTTAAATAGCACATATAAAACGAGAGATTTCCCACATGGCGTACATTTATTTAAATTGAATTGCGTTAATTGTCATGTTGGGGGTGAGCCAAGACAAGCCTCACATGGGCAAGTGCTTGAAGTTGCAAGTGATTGCAATAAGTGTCATCACAGAGATTTGATTTATAAAGGTGGTGGAAGCGAGTCAAAATGTGAGACTTGTCATTCAAAACAATCGAATTTTTATAACGGAAAGTTTTTGACAGATTCTGAAGATTTCATGGCACAAGCTGGAGTTTCGTGTCAGGATTGCCATATGGCGGGTGATAATTTGCCGATTAGGCCAGGGGTTGAGATCTGCGGCTCATGCCATGAACAAGAGTATACCGAAGATTTTATTAAAAAGAGAGAACAGATTAAAAGTTTGATTTCGAAATGGGATAAACTAAAGCCTGAAATAGTAAGAAGGTTAAATTCAAGTGGGGATGTTGAAGAGATTTTGAAATTCTATGAGCTCGATAAAGCAATCGATGATTTTATAAGCGAGGGTTCATTCGGTGCGCACAATTTACAGTTTATCGACGAGTTAAGTCAAAGAATTGAGAAATTCATTAGAAAATTTTAAATTTTGGCGTGAAACAAAATTAAAGAAAAATAAGGAGAGAATGGAGAAAGCGAAGCTCAAAAAATTATCTTTAAAAATTGGACTAGGACTTTTGATTTTTCTGTTCATTTTGGCATTTTCTGCGGAATTTACTTCACGACCGTCCTTTTGTCCCACGTGTCATTATATGGAGCCGTTTTATGAAAGTTGGAAAACATCTACACATAAAGATGTGACTTGTGTTAAGTGCCATTTCCCGCCAGGTTTGGCTGGAACTGTGAGAGGAAAGCTTGAAGGTCTTGTTCAGGTTGTCAACTACTTTGCTCGTTCTTATACAAAAAGAAAACCCTGGGCGGAGATCTCGGATGAATCCTGTTTGCAAAGTGGATGCCATGAGACGAGATTATTGAAAGGTAGGGTCATTTATAAAGGGGTTGTTTTTGATCATGGGCCACATCTTGAAGAGATGAGGCGCGGGAAGAAGTTAAGATGTACAAGTTGTCACTCACAAATTGTTCAAGGTGAGCATATCACTGTTACTGAAACGACTTGCTTCTTATGTCACTTTAAGCGAGACGGTGATGTTGAATTTGCGGTTTACAAAAAATTATCCAACTGCCAAACATGTCATCATTGGGAATCAATACCAAAGGAGGAAATGTCAAGGTATCGATTCGATCATTCAGAAGTGATAAATAGAAAGATTGATTGTACGCGTTGTCATGTCAGTACGGTAATCGGTGATGGATTTGTTCCGAGGGAGAACTGCTATTCTTGTCATTTTGATCATGCGCGTCTTAGTCAATACGGAAATACCGAATTGCTTCACAGGGTTCATATCGCTGAGCACAAGATTGAGTGTATACAATGCCATTTGACAATTCAGCATAAGGTTAGAAGGATAAGCCCGGATGAGGAACTTGAATGTAAAAGTTGTCATATAGATGAACATAAAAATCAAGTACTTCTTTTTGCTGGCAAGGATTTAAATGGTTTGAAAGGTCATCCGAATCCAATGTTTGAGGCGGGTTTGGAGTGTGCGAGTTGTCACGTTTTTCACGAGGAATTGATAGGGAAAGCCAAAGTTAAAGTTGCGAAACCACAATCTTGCGAGGTGTGTCATGGTAAGGGTTATGCAAAGCTTCTTGTGTTGTGGGAAGAGTCAGCGGATAAAAAAATCGAAGGCCTGAAGCGTCAGATTCAAATAGTTGATTCGCTTGTTGATGTCCCATCCGCGAAAACACTTATTGAAAAAGCGAAAAGCTCAGTTTTAATAGTCGAATCTGGGAAGGCAGTTCACAACATAACATATTCAGATCAAATAATTTCAAAGGGTTATGAATATCTTGCTGAAGCTTTAAAGATCGCAAAGGTAAATTATAACTTGCCCAAGTTTTTTGCTTCATCAAAAGTTCCAAGCGAATGTGCGAATTGTCATACTGGAATCGAAAATATAAGCAAAGCAATTTACGGGACTGTTTTCTCGCATGCGAAACATGTGCAAGAGAACGGGTTAAAGTGCAACACATGTCATTCAAATGCAAGAAAGCACGGGGAGTTAGTTTTAACAAAAGACAAATGTAATTCGTGCCATCACCAGAAGCAGACAGCGCAAGACTGTAAGAGTTGTCATAAGATATCAACTGAGATTTATTATGGAACTTTTATGAGTAAAATGAGCCCAGATGTTATGAATCAAGCTGGGATTGAATGTGTTGATTGCCATGTGGTAAATGCCAAGGTTATAAAGCCTGATGAGACAATTTGTTTGAACTGTCATGATTCTGGATATGATAAGATGGCTCTCGAGTGGAAAAACGAGGTGAGAAAGTTGATAAGTGAAGTTAAAAGGTTGAGTCAGAATTATGAAGGTAAAGATAGAAGTGAAATTTTGGGAATTGTATCGGGAATTGAGAAATGGAGCGCGTCTGGAATACACAACTACAATCTTGTTACCGAGGTATTGCGAGATATTAAAAGAAGGTTAACTCCGCAACCGATTGGTGAAAATTTGAAAACATATTGACAATTAAATTTATTCTCTCTAAATTAACAATGTAAAACAAAATTTGTGGGAGGAGATATGAAGAGATATTTATTCGTCCTGTTTCTGATTCCTATTATTTTCGGATACCTTATTTCGCAAGAAGCACCAAAGCATAAGTATGTTGGTGTTGCAGTTTGTGCACCATGCCACAAGGGAGAGAAAAAAGGTAAAATGTTTGAAATCTGGCAGGCAAGCAAACATGCAAAGGCGTATGAGACATTGAAGACAGAAGAGGCGAAAAAGATTGCGCAAGAAAAGGGGATTAAAGTTCCGCCGTATGAAGCACCCGAATGTTTAAAGTGCCATGTTACGGGTTATGGTGCCCCGAAGGAAGCGTTTTTGGAAAAATTTAAAATTGAAGATGGTGTTCAATGCGAAACTTGCCATGGTCCAGGTTCAGATTATAAGACTTTGAAGATCATGCAAAACAGGGAAGAAGCCGTAAAAAATGGGCTTGTGCTTGCTTTGGTCTCAGATGGAAGTGCGGAGAAGCTCTGTAGAACATGCCATAACGAGCAGAGCCCGACATTTAAAGAGTTTGATTTTAATAAAGAGTGGCCCAAGATAGCTCATCCACTTCCGAAGGCTGAATGATTTTTTACTGGGCGCATCCTTTTCCAAGATGCGCCCTTTGTTCTTTAAAAAATAAGGAGCGAATTTATGGTGCAAGAGCATAGGAGTTCGAGAAGAAATTTTTTGAATTATATTCTCGGTTTTGGTTTTCTTGGATGGATTATATCTGTTTTATATCCAATCATTCGCTATATCATACCCCCTAAAATTCCCGAAGCCAAAGTAAAAAGTGTTAAGGTTGGTAAGGTTGGGGATTTTAACCCTGGCACGGGGACAATCTTTAAATTTGGAAACAAACCCGGGATTCTAATTCGGCTTGAAACCGGTGAATTTCGCGCTTTTTCAGCTGTTTGCACGCATCTTGATTGTACGGTTCAATATCGCGAGGATATGAAAGCGATTTGGTGTGCGTGTCATAATGGGGTATATGACCTTAATGGTCGAAATATTTCGGGTCCTCCGCCAAGACCTCTTGAAGCATTTCGAGTCATTGTGAGAGGAGATGAAATTTACGTATCAAAGGAGGGTTGAACCCATGGCAAAATTTGGAGAAAGATTATTTAATTGGTTTGATGAAAGATATAAAATACGTGGCTTCATTGAATTTATGTCTCATAAGTCTGTGCCCCAGCATAGGCATTCGATATGGTATTATTTCGGTGGGGTGAGTTTGTTCCTTTTTATAATTCAGGTTGTCACTGGCATTCTTTTGTTGCTTTATTATAGGGTTGGAGAGGATAGCTCTTATGAGAGCGTTCAATTTATAGTTTCGAAGGTTAAATTTGGCTGGTTGATTCGCTCAATCCACAGTTGGTCAGCAAATTTAATGATACTCGCTGTTTTCATTCATATGTTCAGCGTTTACTTCACAAAGGCGTATCGTAAACCGAGGGAATTAACTTGGGTTACGGGATTTTTACTTTTAATACTTTCTTTAACATTTGGATTCAGTGGATATCTTTTGCCTTGGAATGAGCTAGCCTTCTTTGCAACTAAGGTTGGAACGGAGATAATTGGTTCAATTCCTGTAATTGGGAAGGAATTGTTAATAATTGTTCGCGGTGGAGAAGATGTGACCGGTGCAACCCTTTCAAGATTTTTTGGGCTTCATGTAGCCATACTTCCGGGAATTTTTACCGTGATTCTTTTCATACATCTTTTATTTGTTCAAATTCAAGGTATGAGTGAACCGCCCGAGTGGGAGAAGCTACCGCCTGAGAAGAGAAAATACATTCCGTTTTTCCCCAATTTCTTACTTCGTGATCTTCTTCTTTGGTTGATAATTTTAAATATACTTGCAGTTCTTGCTGTCTTCTTCCCCTGGGATTTGGGTAAGAAGGCGGATCCATTTGCTCCTGCACCAGCTGGAATTAAACCCGAATGGTATTTCCTTTTCATGTATCAAACCCTCAAGCTTTTACCACCAAAAGTTTTATTCATTGAGGGTGAATTTTTTGGTGTTCTCATTTTTACAGTCGCTGGAATATTGTGGATGCTTGTTCCATTTTGGGATGTGAAAACTGAGAAGGGTTATAGAAATAGGTTGATAAATTACATCGGGCTTTTCGTGTTAATTTATATGATCACAATGACGATACTTGGATATGCGTTAAGTTAAAAACAAAATTTTAATTGCGATGAGGCGATTTATTGTTTTAATACTAAGTTTGTTTATATCTGTCTCCGCTTTATCTCAAACTGGAGATGGGTGTTATAATTGTCATAAAGATGCTGTAGGGGATAAAGCAACGGAGCTTTATCCAGGGGATGTTCATTTTAAGCTTGGAATTTCATGCGCGGATTGCCACGGTGGGGACAAAACGAGTGATGATATGGATGTTGCGATGAGCAAGGAAAAAGGATATATCGGAGTTCCGAAAGGTGATAAAATCACGAGTGTGTGTTTAAGATGCCACTCGGATGATGCAATTATGGGGAAATTTGGATCAAAGATCGATGTAAAGCAATTTAAACTTTTCAAAGCAAGCGTTCATGGGAAAAGTGAAATTGCAACATGCGTAACTTGTCACGGTGTTCATAATATTAAAAAAGTTACTGACCCTGCTTCTCCCGTTTATCCAACTTCTGAAGTTAGGCTTTGCAGCAGATGTCATAGCGATGCAAATTACATGAAGCGATTCAATCCAGCTCTTCCAACGGATCAGTTTGAAAAGTACAAGACAAGCGTTCATGGTCAAAGGATATTGAAAGGTGATGTTAAAGTAGCAACATGTTCTGATTGTCATTCCGCTCATGATATTTTCAAGGCTAACGATCCAAGGTCAACTGTTTTTGCTTCAACTTTACCCAAAACTTGTGCAAAGTGTCATAGCGATGCTGATTATATGCGAGGTTATAAAATTCCAACTGATCAATACGAAAAATATGTTCAAAGCGTTCATGGTAAAGCTTTGCTTGAGAAGGGTGATTTATCGGCTCCGGCTTGCAACGATTGCCATGGGAATCATGGTGCTATTCCACCGGGTGTTAAGTCAATTTCACATGTTTGTGGTGTATGTCATGCTCTAAATGCTGAAATGTTTTCAAGGAGTCCACACGCTGAAGTTTTTGAAAAGAAGAATATTCCGCAATGTGAAATTTGTCATGGTAATCATTTAATCGAACATCCAACCGATGAAATGCTTGGTGTAAGCACAAAGTCAACTTGTATAAAATGTCATAAGGAAGGAGATAAAGGTTTTGAGGTGGCAAGACAAATGAGGGATATGATTGATACGCTTGTTGTGAGGGCAAGTAAAGCAAAAGCAATTCTTGATGAGGCTGAATACAAAGGTATGGATGTATCAGATGCAAGATATGAGATGAACGATGTTCCGCAGATCCTTATAAAAACGAGAACAGTGATTCACACTGCAAATCTCAATGAATTTAAAGAAACAATTGAACCTGGATATGAAATAGTAGATAGGGTCACTAAATCTGGGCTTGATGCAATTTATGAGTATTATTTCAGAAGATGGGGACTTGGGATATCAACATTGATAATAACAGTTCTTGTAATCGCTCTTTATTTAAAAATTAAGCAAATTGAGAAAAAGAGATGAGCAAGAAATTAATTTTTTTGCTATTCCCGGCGATTTTATTCGCACAAAATTTAAACCTTCGCCTTACAACCACAGCTTATATGTGGCAGAGGCAAGAAACCCCTGAAATTTCGACGAATCATCTCAGGGCTTATCAGCTTGCGCAGTTAACTTTGAGCAAAGGTAATTTATCGTTTCATGCCTTTGCGAATCTTTCGAATGATTTTCGCGAAAAGCAAACCGATGACCCAAGATTTAGATTTTACAATTTCTATCTTAACTGGAGAAATATTTTTAATCGATTTAATTTAAAACTTGGAAGGTTTGCTGTTTATTCAGGGGTAGGTGTTGGGACGATTGATGGTGCGTATATCAATGCGAAGATTTTTAAGTTTTTAAGCGCAAATGTTTACGGTGGATTTCTTATGCCACGGAATCAAAAATTTGCATTGAACGATGATCCGAAGAATAACTTTATGTTCGGAGGACAATTAAAGTTTTCAAAGGGCTCTTTCAATGCATCGTTGAGTTACTTCAATCAACATCGCAAACCCAAAACTTACGAAGCCTTTCGTGCAGATAGCCTTGGGGATGTATTTGTTCAAGAGATCAGCCCAACTTCTTCACAGTATCAAATTGTAAGTGGTGATTTAAACTATGAATTTTCAAGCTTTGAGCTTTATTCACGCCTTGATTACGATATAAACAGAGTCAAGTTTTCAAGGTTTGAATTTTCAGCGGGTGTTAATTTGATGGAAAGGTTAAAGTTAAGCGCTGGTTATGATTATCGTGATCCGAGGATTCCAGCGAATTCAATTTTTTCCGTTTTCAATTATAGTGTGACCAAGGAAATTGAAGCGGGAATTCATTATAGGATTTCGCCACTTCTGAGAGTTTATGTTGGCTTCTCGAATGTTAACTATGTTGATGACAAAGCACAAAGAATTGTGGTGGGATTTGATGCTGGATATGGCTCTGTTAATTTTGCGAAGAGATTAGGTTATGCGGGTGAGCTTGATGGCGTATCGGCACAAGTTTATTATCCGATGTTTAACAATAAGTTTATTCCAAATGCGAGTTTAAGTTATAGTTCTTATAAACTATGGGAAGGCGGTGAGAAGCATAAAGACATTGTTTTGGCTTTAGGTGGAAATGCAAGGCTAAATAACGCAATTTCCTTCGACATTCAGACGCAGTATATTCAGAACAAAGTTTATAAATCTGATTTTAGAGTATTTTTCAAGTTCAACTATTGGCTTTTTACAAATCTTGGTTTTATTAAATGAAAATCAATTTGGTTTGAAAAATGAAGATGACGAAAATTTTCATATTCTACGCTTTGTCAATTTTATTGGTTCCGCTTACATTTATATTCGTCGCATTTTCTGATTCAAAGGTATCAGAGCGAGATGAATTTTATGGGGATAATGTAAAGCAATGGATGAATGTTAAGTTTTCACATAAGTTTCACGCTGAAAATGTGGGTGCTGAGTGCACTGATTGTCATGCAGATGCTTTGACGAGCGAGAAATCATCCGATTTTCTTCTTCCTAAGCAGGCGACTTGTTTTAATTGCCATGATGAAAAGTCAACACCATGTGAATTTTGTCATCTTGATACAAAAAATATGGTTCCATACGAAGCGCCCATTAGAAAAATTGCTTTTTCTCACAAGTTTCACATTGAAAATCAAAAATTGAACTGCCTTGATTGTCACGCCGGTGCTGATAAAGTTGATTACGCAACGCCCGAGCATCTACCGAGCATGGAAAGTTGCTTTACCTGCCATAATAGCAGAACTGCAACGAATGAGTGTGAAGCTTGCCATGTTGAGGCCGTTACACTTTTGCCGACGAGTCATAAGGTTGTTGATTTTGCAACTGAACATAAAAAGTTTGTTCGCGCCGTTGGTTCTGAGAATAATTGCGTTACATGTCATACTGATGATTTCTGTCAGCAGTGTCATGACGGTGTAAACCTTGTTCAAGTTCCGTTAACAGGAAAAGATTTTTATGCCCCATTTACGCCGCAAACTTCCGGGAAAAAGCAACTCGTTTTGCAGAGGGTTCACGATTTGAATTATCGTTATACTCATGGAATCGAGGCAAAGAGCAAGGAAAAAGATTGTTATGTGTGTCATGATCGCCAGACTTTTTGCAGTGGTTGTCACGCACCCAATGGTAATATAACGTTGAGCCAAGCTAAACCCGAATGGCATAGTGGAAATGATTTTGTCACGATTGGCGTTGGAACTGGCGGTGGAAGGCACGCTAAACTTGCTAAACGAGATATTGAAATGTGTATGAGTTGTCATGATACCGAAGGAGCTGATCCGACTTGTATAATTTGTCATGTCGATAGAAATCCAGGAGTTGGTAATGATCCAAAAACGCATCCCAAAAACTACATGAAAGATGTCGAAGGTGACTGGCACACGAATGATGGCTCGGTATGTTTCACTTGCCATACGAACACGAGAAAATCAGGAATTGGCTTTTGCGGATATTGTCATGGATCAAAAGATTAAAAATTTAAAAGTTGGAAAAAATGAAAGCCAAAATTTTAATTCCGCTGATCCTTATTTCACTTGGTTTATTCTCATGTAGCGAATTAAAGGAGGAAATCATTACGCCACCTGCTTTATTAAAATTAACTTACAAAGACGACATCAAAAAAATTCTTGACGACCATTGTGTAAGTTGCCACAATCCAGCATCTACGAATTTTGATCTTTCAACATACTTTGGAATAGTGCAAAGTGGGGTAGCGATACCTGGAGATCCGAACAGTAAAATTGTTGTTGCTACGCAACCTGGTGGAAGTATGAGGGAATATCTTGGAGCCGATGCAGGTTTAAAGGCAGATAAAATAAAAAAGTGGGTTATTGAGGATAGTTTAGCTCTCGGAGCTATAAAAATACATCCGTCTGATTGGGTCCAAGTTGGGAGTGAAAATTCACATGGAAAGTTCATAAGAAAAACATCTTGGAATCTCGACCAATGCAAGCAATGTCATGGAAGTAATTACAATGGTGGGATCAGTAAATCATCTTGTTATACATGTCATAGTGCGCCTGGTGGACCAGAGGCGTGCAATACATGTCATGGGAATCTGTTAAATTCGGCACCGCCAAGGGATTTGAGCAATAATTTCTCAACATCTTCTCCTGGTGTTGGAGCGCATCAAGCGCATGTTGTTGGAGGTAAACTTTCACTCGGTTTTGATTGTAATGAATGTCATGTGAAGCCAAGTAATTTGAAAAGCCCTGGGCACTTACCTGTATCTTCAGATGATACAACTCCAAACAAAGCTGAAGTTATCTTCCAGCCTTTATCGCTTTCGAGAAATTCCACACCGATTGGAATTGGCGATTCGCTTGTTCCGAACCCAAATTATAATTATGAGCAATTAACTTGTTCAAATACTTATTGTCATGGGTATTTTAGAAATGGAAATTTGGGTAACACGCCGAAGTGGAATGTTGTAGATGGCACTCAATCGGCTTGTGGTACATGTCATGGTCTTCCGCCTGGTGGAAATCATCCTGGGGTTTCTTCGACTTCATGTGCAAGTTCTTGTCATAATGATGTTGTTGAACTTTCTGGTGGTCAGCTTCGGATCAAGGATAAATCAAAGCATGTGAATGGGAAATTAAGTTTGTACGGATACGAATTGGATTTTTCCGTTAAGCAAAAGGATAAGATTGTTGGTTTAGGGTTGAAGTAAAATTTAGAAGGGGACTTTTAAAGTCCCCTTTTTTGTTTTTTAGAATTTTTATCGAGCTAAGAATGTCACATAGATGTTTTTAGAGACGGAAAGGGAATGGTTTGAGATTTAGATGTATGTTGGTGGGAAGGCACGAGGGGAATTTTGTGGTGGGTTCTAATTTTTCAAATTTTGTTTTGGGGTTTGTAGACTTGACTTTTAAATTTTGATTTATTATATTTGCTTTGTAGTACAAAGTAATTTGTAAAACAAATATGGAGATGAGCTATGGAGAAAAAAGTAGATTACACTGAACAGGATGCAGTTATGGAGTTAAGTGAGGCATTTAGAAGAATGGGAATTGCTTTGGGGAGAAGGAGGACAGGAGATTATTTGATTTTATGGGGTTTTGTACTGTTTGCGGGTGGGATGCTTGTTGGAATAACTAAATATGGCTTTCTTTGGAATGTTGCTGTACTAGCTGGCTCAGTGGGGACGATTTTGATAACGATCAATCGAGTAAGGCAGATGATGAGGGCGGGTATGAATTTTCCAGAAGGGCCTTATATTGGTTCAATGTGGCTTTCTCTTCTTCTTTATGCGATTATTATATTTGGTATCGTTAAAATGACAGGTAAAGTTTCGTTGACTGGAATTCAAGTTTCGCTTTTCTTTCTTAATTTTGCGATGTTGGGGTATGTTTTGATGGGGATTTTGATTGGAAAAGAGTTAGCAATTATTGGAATTTTGACCTCGGCAGCATCAATTCTAAGCGGTTTGTTTCTTAAAAAAATTTTTAGTTTTG
>NZ_CZVS01000062.1:0-11300 GCF_001535985.1 Candidatus Kryptonium thompsonii
TAGAGAGCTGTTGATTTTTTAAAAGTGAGGTTTGGTGCCGAGGAGCTTGTTCGTGAAGATAGGATAGAGATTATTCATCAGGATTTTCTCAAACTTGATTTAAAAATGTTCGAGGGATTTGGGAAGGTAAGATTGATTGGGAACATACCGTATAGCATCACAAGTTCAATCATCTTTAAAGCGATAGAGAATCGAAATTTGATAAAAGATTTAACGATCATGGTTCAGCTTGAGGTTGCGATGAGAATTGTCTCAAATCCGGGTGTCAAGGATTATAGCATACTTTCAGTACTGTGTCAGGCGTATTCAAAGCCGGAGATTTTATTCAGGGTTTCGCGGAATGTTTTTTATCCAAAGCCCAAAGTTTCATCGGCTGTAATACGACTTGATTTTGAGAAAGGTGAGCTTTCCGAAAAAATAATTGATGATGCTTTTTTTAAGAAAATCGTTAAGACCGCTTTCAACAAAAGACGAAAAATTTTGAAAAATACACTTGCAGAGTTGTTTGATGAGGAGACGCTTTCGAGATTAAATTTTGATTTGAGCCTTAGGCCTGAGCAGTTAAGCGTTGAGGAGTTTATCGAGCTTTCAAATATGCTTTATGAGATTTTGGAAGAAAAAAACAAAGAAGGCGGTAGATGAATTACCTTACAAATTTACGCAATCTGCACCTTGGGGACATTGTAAACATAGTTTTTTATCTTTTTTTAGTTTTTATTGCGGTGCTCTTTTCCCATCAAATAAAAATTTTGTGGTTGATTGTTTTGTTTAACCTTTTAGTTACTTCTTTCATCATATATGTGGCTGTGAAGTGGGAAAGTTCTGGAAATCCTGATTTTTTTTCTGCTAAAAGATTTATCAGGGAGTGGTATCTTGTTCCGCTCATCCTTTTAACATTTAAAGAAATTTACTTTTTCATCAATCTTCTTAATTTGCCCGACTATGATTGGATCTTGATAAAAATCGATTACATGCTCTTTGGCGCTCATCCAACTTATGTTTTAGATAAAATTTCCAATCCAATTTTGACGGAGATTTTGCAAATTGTCTATTCAACATTTTACTTTCTCCCGATAATACTTGCCTATGATTTTTATCGAAGAGGTGATATCAAGGGGTATCGCTATGTGATGGGGACGGTCGTTTATGGGTTTTACCTTTCATATATCGGTTATTTACTTGTTCCAGCGATTGGTCCAAGGTTTACGCTTCATGATTTTTCGAGGCTTGATGAAGAACTCCCAGGGCTATTCTTAACTAAGGCGCTTCGCTGGATAATTAACACTGGGGAATCGATTCCGCCCGGCGTTCCAAATCCAGTTGATTATGCTCAAAGGGATGCTTTCCCGAGCGGTCACGCACAGCTTACACTCATCATTATGTATCTTTCTGTCGTTTTGAACTCAAGAACGAAGTATTTTTTGATCCCGACGGGCATTTTGTTAATTTTTTCAACTGTTTATCTTAGGTATCACTATGTCATCGATTTGATAGCTGGGTTTTTATTTGCTGTTTTCACAGTTGCTACATCGCCATATCTTTTTAATCAATGTGAAACAAAAATAGGATTGAGGAATGCAAGGGAAGACCGAGTTCAAGCCGTATGTTCCAGCTGAAACGAATTTGCCAGAGTTGACTTTGAGATCGATTTTTTTAGGTGTGATAATGGCTGCGATTCTTGGTGCAGCAAATACATACATTGGTTTAAAAGCAGGGATGACGATTTCAGCAACTTTTCCAGCTGCTGTTGTTGCGATGGCAGTGATGAGAATTTTGCGTGGTTCAATTCTTGAAGAGAATATAACCAGAACAACTGCATCTGTGGGTGAGGCGCTTGCAGCGGGGGCAATTTTTACTATACCTGCTTTTGTTATATCAGGCGTTTGGAATGATTTTAACTATTGGGAAAGCACAGTGATAATGCTTGTTGGTGGAGTGCTTGGGGTTTTGTTCATAATTGTTTTGAGAAAACCACTTGTAAATGATCCGGATCTTCCATATCCAGAAAGCGTTGCATGTGCTGAGATGGTGAAGGCAGGTCAGAAAGGAGAAACAGGGGCGAAGTATGTTTTCAGCATGATGGGAGTTTCTGCTTTGATTGAGTTTTTTAAAAATAATCGTGGAATGAAATTATTTGAAGAGACAATAAGTGGATTTGTTGAGTTTGGGCGCTATAAAATTCAACTTTTAAGCGGTTCAAATCCCGTTGGGAATGCTCAAACATATACAGGTGGGGTATTTCTCTCAACGCCTGTCGCTTCGCCCGCTTTAATTGGTGTTGGGTATATAATTGGTCCGAGGTTATCCGCAGTTGCGTTCTCAGGTGGTGTTCTTGGATGGTGGCTTTTTATTCCTCTTGCTATATTTTTCAATGTTGGGGTTGGCGACTTAATTAAAAATGGAGCCGATTGGGAGTCTTTGACGAATGCTGTATGGTATTATCAAGTTAGACCAATTGCGGTTGGTGCTATGATAGTTGGAGCTTTTCATACTCTTTGGGGGATGAGGAAACAGCTTATTCAAGGCATAGCCAAAGGCATAAAAGATGCATCTCAAATCAAGATAAATAAATTTGCATATTCAAGGCTTGAAGATGATTTGCCGATTACGTCTGTAATTGGGGCTATTGTTTTGCTTATAATTCCAGTTGTCTTGATTTACTTTTATTTCACGAAAAATTTACTTAGCGCTGTGGTTGCGGGCATAGTTATGAGCTTAACGGGTTTTTTG
Source organism: Candidatus Kryptonium thompsonii (assembly GCF_001535985.1). Taxonomy (NCBI): domain Bacteria; kingdom Pseudomonadati; phylum Candidatus Kryptoniota; genus Candidatus Kryptonium; species Candidatus Kryptonium thompsonii. Next base: position 2,731 of record NZ_CZVS01000062.1, read on the forward strand.
TTTTCAGCTGTTGCGGGTTATCTTGTTGGGGTTATGGGTGGTTCAAATAATCCGATCTCTGGACTTACGCTTTCATCTCTCGTTATATCGGCGGTTTTAATGGTTGCTTTAGGAGTGAAGGGAACCGCTGGAGTTGGGGTTGTTCTTGGCGTTGCAGCGGTTGTATGTTCAGCACTTGGCATTGCTGGAGATATGCTTCAAGATTTGAAGGTTGGTCAGTTGCTCGGTGGGACGCCAAGGAAAATGCAGATCGCTGAAATAATAGGGGTTATATTCACTGCGCTTGTTCTCGTTTTTCCGATGGCTATACTTCATAAGGGAACGGAGGGAGGGATCGGTGGTAAATATCTTCCAGCGCCACAAGCGGGATTGATGAGTGTGATGTCAAAAGGGATTGTTAGTGGGGAGATTGCATGGCCGTTGATAATTTTTGGCGGTGTTCTCGCTTTTGCGTTAATCTTACTTAAAACGCCATCGCCAACTCTCATCGCAGTTGGAATGTATCTTCCTTTTGAGACGACATCTGCTATATTTGTTGGTGGCTTGATAAAGTACATTGCTGATTTAATAGCGAGGCGAAAAGCTCATACTGAATCTGAATTCGTTAAGATAGAAAATCGGGGCATATTGCTTGCTTCAGGGCTTGTGGCTGGAGAATCAATCATGGGAGTTTTGCTTGCCGGTTTATATCTTTTGAATGTAAATCTTCCGCATATTTCAGAGAATCCGTTCATAGGGCTTTTGGTTTTTCCACTTGTTGCATTGATTTTAATTTTTATCCCGATGGGAAAAGTGAGGGAATGAGTTTCAAAGGTTGGAGTGTTTGCTAAAACTTCAACTTAAAAAACAAAAAAATTAAACTATGAAACACATAAAATCATCCCTTTTCGTCCTGTTTGCTTTATTAACTTTATCTCACTTCATATTTTCTCAGGTTAAAACAAGTGGTTACTTACAGTATATGTATCAAGCTGTATTTGAAGAAAATAAAACCAAAGAAACATTTACACCCGGAGTGATTAACCTTAAGTTTAGCGGAGCCCTAAGTGAGAATGTTAAATGGGAAGTTCAATTCGGTGTTAAGGAGATGAGCTTTAATAAGTTTTTAAAAGATTATTGTATTGAGCTTATAGACCCGATACCTGGTGTTAAAGGACTTGAGGTAAAGTTCGGGCAATTTAAATATTACTGGTCAATTGAAAGAAAGGAAGGTTCTTCTGAGAGGAAAACTATTTATCGATCTCAAGTTGTTTCAGCGCTTGTTGCTGACAGAGATCGTGGGCTTGAAATTTCTTATACAGGCTTAAAGAACTTACGCTTAGCTTTAGGACTCTGGAATGGAGAGGTTGTTTATAAAAATTTGGGGACAATTTATGAAACGATTGATTACACAAGAAATCTTGACGACTCTGGGGCGAAGAAAGATATAACTGGATTTGCAAGCTATAATTTTGAAATTGACAAAAATAACGCTTTAAGTTTGAACGCTGGTTTTCTTGCTGGTTCGAACGATAGATTGAATGTAAGAGATAAGAAAAGATACACTCTTGGTTTGGATGCATTTCTCGTAAATAAAAATTTGCATTTGCGAAGTGAATTTATAGGTGGCAGAGATGACAATGTTAAAAAGCAAGGTTATTATTTACAGCTTAGTTATAAGTTCTTTGACTATCTTGAACCAGTTGTAAAATATGAGTTGTGGGATAACAATACCAATGTTGAGGGTAAATCTGAGTGGTTAACACTTGGACTTTATTCAAAAGTGCTTAATTATGTCGTTTTTAGGTTGAATTATGTGTTAAAAACTGAGAAGCCAATCAATGTTAAAAATGATGAATTGATGTTCATGGTTCAAGTGAAGTTTTAAAATTTGGTTTTCCCCACGACAAGGCTTGGAGCTTAAGATGGAATTTTTAGTTTTCAGCAGACTTAAGGAAATCAATTTTGAAGCTGTTGATCATGAAATTGCTTTACTATCACCAATAGCAGGAGGATAATCAATATGGCGGAGAATTTGAAATATATAACCTTTGAAAGAATAGATATAAACTCTACATTGGATGTATTCACTGATGGTTTTCCTAAATGTGGTTCTGTGGTGATCTTTGAGGGGCGGGTAAGAGCTGATAAGATTGATGATGCGGTGGTTGAAAAAATAATTTATGAATCGTATATTGAGATGGCAGAGAAAGAGTTTGAAAAGATAGAAAAAGAAGCGATTGAGAGGTTTGGAGTGGAGAAGGTTATAATAAAACACAGAATCGGTGAGGTAAAGGTTGGGGAAGTCGCTTTGCTTGTTGCGGTTTTGTCGGCTCATAGAAAAGAAGGATTTTCAGCAATTCAATATGTGATTGATGAGGTGAAGAGAAGAGTTCCGATATGGAAAAGGGAAATTTTATCTGATGGAAAAACAAGATGGGTGGAAGAACACGGTCATTGATTGATGTCATATCTTTAAGGTTATTAAGTTTGTACCACATAAAGAGAAATAGTAAAGTTTGAATTATGGTTTTAGCTATTTTTCTTTTTTTCCTAACTGCACTTGTTTATTCAATGGTTGGGCTTGCTGGTGGAAGTGCATATGTTGGGATACTCGCATTATTAAATACCGACGTTCGTTATATACCTTCAACCGCTCAATTTCTTAACATCGTTGTAGCTTCAATAGGTTTTTTGAATTTTAAAAAACATTTTGATAAGAGGAAGTTTAAACTTATTGTGCTTATCTATTTTTTAGGAATCCTTGGGGTAATTTGGGGAACGGAGATCGCCTTAAAAGAGAATGTATTTTTCATCGTTCTTGGGGTTCTTCTTATAACTTCATCTTTGGTGACATTTTTGAAAAATTATATTCCAAGGATTAACTTTAGGTTAAATCATTCCTTTCTTCCTGTTATAAGTTTCATTTTAGGTTTTTTAACCGGTCTTTGTGGAATAGGTGGAGGAATTTTTCTTTCCCCTATTTTATTTTTTGCGGGTTTTCCAGTAAAGGAGATAGCAAGTATAACGACCCTTTTTATATTTTTAAACTCCGGTGTTGGATTTGTTAAAAATGCTATTGTCGGAAGAGTTGATTTTCTCCTTTCTATTTCGCTTGGTTTTGTTGTTGCTTTGGGTGGTTTTTGTGGCTCTTACCTTGGTTCATCAAAATTGAGTTCAAAATTACTTGAAAAAATTCTCATATTTATAATTGCAATAATAGGAGTAAGGTTGCTATGGAAAGGAATAACATCTACATAACTTTTGAAGAAGCACAAAGACTTTTGCTTGAAAGTGTAAAGCTAAATAAAAGCGTCAAGGTTCCGGTTAAGGAATCCCTTGGGTGTATTCTTTCAGAGAATGTATATTCTCCGATAGATCTACCGCCTTTCACAAATTCAGCGGTTGATGGATATGCGATAAATACAGATGAAATCTCAGAGCTTCCGGCAAAGCTTGAGGTGCTGGGTGAGGTAAGAGCGGGCAAATCAAAAAGGTTTAGTATTTCTAAGGGAGGAGCTATAAAAGTATTTACAGGTTCACCAATACCAGATGGAGCGGATGCGGTTGTGGAGGTTGAACGGGTTGAAACTAAGGATAATTACATAATCTTAAATGAAAAACCGAAAAAGTGGAAGAACATAAGATTTCATGGTGAAGAGATAAAGAAAGGTGAAAAAGTTCTTGAGGCTGGGGTGGAAATAACACCACAGGTTGCTGGCTTTTTAAGCATAATGGGAATAAAATATGTCAAGGTATATAAAAAACCAGATGTCTTTGTTATAGTGACGGGTTCCGAGATTGTAGAACCAGGGAGAAAATTAAAATATGGTCAGGTTTACGATGCGAACTCAACTTCACTTTATACTGCTTTGACCAAAATCGGGATAAAACCGAAGATAGAGCGTGTAAAAGATAATTTCAAAGATGTGAAAAATGCGTTCAAGAGGGCTTATAAAAGCTCTGATATAATTATTTTCACAGGGGGAATATCTATGGGTGATTATGATATGGTTAAGATTTTGGTTCAAGGGGAAGGCGTAAAAAGAATTTTTTATAAGGTGAGACAAAAACCAGGAAAGCCTTTATTCTTCGGGAAGAAAGGTAGGAAATACATCTTTGGCATTCCTGGAAATCCAGCAGCTGTTTTGACCTGTTTTTATGAATATGTCTTACCAACTATAAAGAAAATGATGGGTTATAAAGATGTTTTACTGAAAGAGGAAGAAAAAATCTTATCTCGGGATATAAAGAAAAAGGGCGATAGATTATACTTTTTAAGGGGCAAGATTGAGGGGGATTTTGTTATACCATTACCAAATCAGGAATCACATATGCTTTCTTCTTTTGCTGTGGCGGATTGCTTGATCCTTGCTCCGCAAGGAGTAGAATTAATAAAACAGGGTGAGAAAGTAAAAATTCATAGACTTTAAATGATGGTGAAAACTACTGGTGCAGTTTTAGCTGGAGGAAGATCGGAGAGATTTGGAAGTGATAAAAGATTTTTCAAGTTTGGCGATAAAACATTGATTGAAATCGCTTGTGAAAAGATTAAAAATTTTGATGAAAAATGTTTATCTATTGACAGGGGATTTGACATTAAAAGTTTGCCAGAAGTTGCTCATGACTTTAAGGTGATAATAGACAAGTTTGAAAATAAAGGTCCTTTGGTTGGAATATATTCTACGCTTATTGAAGTGGAAAGTGAAGGCTGTGTATTCATCCCTGTAGATATGCCCTTGATTCCTGGCGAATTATTGAATTATATGGCTAATTTTACGGGGTATGATGTTATTTATTTGAAAAGTGGTGATAGGGTTTATCCATTACCTGGGTATTATTCAAAAAGATTGGTTGCTTTAATTGAGAGAAACATAAAGTCGGATAAGTTATCACTTATGGAGTTGATATTTAAAGGCGAAGGTATAAAAGCGTTGGAGATAAGCTATTGGGATTTAAAAAAATTCGGTGAGCCAGATAGATTCCTTTTGAATGTGAATAAGGTCGATGATATCTTGGGGATATGAGGGTATATAAATTGAAATCGTTGCTTTTTTGTTGTGTTGGTTCGGCTATGAAGGTTACAAATTACTATTTGAAAATATGAATTCCTTTACATTCATAGAAGTTTCATGTATTTTCAATTGTTTTTGTGCCGAGGCATAAAAAGTTTGATTACTGTGAAGAAATTAATACACTTTTTAAGTTTTTCATTTCTTGCTAAATTTAAAGAGCTTGTGGTGTTTGCATTTGTAAATTAAAGGCATGAGTCCTTAAAAAATATAGAGTGAATAATGAACTTTACACTGTTCGATTGGGCAATATTGTTTTTATATCTTGCCTTTTCAGTTTTCATTGGCATAAGGGCGAAAAAGTATGTTGAGGATATGGAGGCGTATTTTGTCGCTGGAAGAAGGGTTAGAGTAGCGCTTGGTTCGGCGACTTTAATTGCAACTGAGATAGGGATAGTTACATTTATGTATCTTGGTGAGATAGGTTATTTAACTGGTTTTTCAAGTTTCGTTCTTGGCGTGATAGGTGCAGTTGCATTTCTTATAATAGGTAAAACTGGGTTTATTGTCTCAAGATTGAGGAAATTAAAAGTTATAACGATTCCAGAATTTTACGAGTTGAGGTATAGCAAGGGGGTTCGATTATTGGGGGCTATAATTCTTTTTATGGGTGGAGTTCTAAATATGGGTGTGTTTTTGAAGTTTGATGGTTTATTCCTTGGTGAGGTTATGGGGTTTGGGGTGAGCAGAGATGTTTTGTTCATCATTATGACTGTTATGTTGATAATAGTTATAAGTTATACAGTTCTCGGTGGTATGTTTTCGGTAATCATAACTGACTTTATGCAATTTATTGTGCTTTCGTTTGGGATGTTTATAACGACTTTTTTCATTTTAAAAAGTGTTAATTTATCTGATGTGGCTCACGCTGTTTTGAATTACTATGGGGAGGAAGGTATAAATCCTGTTTTGAATTCAAGATTTGGATGGAAATTTTTGCTCTGGATGTTGATCGCTAGCGTCACAACATCTGGATTATGGCAGCCAGTGACATCAAAGTCGCTTTCAGCTGAAGATGAAATTGTTGGAAGAAAAATTTTTACATATACTGGGCTCACGCTTGCAGGAAGGTATATGATTCCAATGTTTTGGGGTGTATGTGCACTTTCAGTTTTTGGTCCTAGTGTTAACTCTCAAATAGCGATGCCTAAATTAATTGCTCATGTTGTTCCTACTGGATTCTTGGGGCTTTTAGTTGCAGGGATGCTCGCTGCTTCTATGTCAACATATAGCGCATATTTGCTTGCATGGAGTTCGGTTGCAACGAGGGATATAATTCAGCCGCTTTTTAAGAAAGACCTTGGTGAAAAGGGATCAATTAATGCGACCAGGGTGGTTGCGGTTTTAATTGGTTTATATCTTCTCTTTTTTGGTTTATTCTATGAGATACCAACCACAGCTTTTCAGTACATCGCTGTTACAGGTGCTATGTACACTTCAGGGGCTTTTGGATGTGTCGCTGGTGGGTTATATTGGAAAAAGGCGAATTCAACGGGCGCATATGTTGCACTTATAGCTGGAGCGGTGTTTCCCCTTGTATTTTTGATTTTGTCATTGTTTAAAAACTTCATACCTGAGACTTTACATTTTCTTCTTGATGTCAATCTTTCAGGTTTTTTAAGTTTTATACTTGCTAGCATTGGAATGGTGGTTGGCTCTATTTTAAGTGGTAAAACAAATCCACCAAAAGAGATAAATTTTGAGAAATGAATTACGGAGCTATCTTTTGGATTGTCGTTTATTTGATTTCAACGGTTTTATTTTTTGTGGTTGCTGGCATTATAACATTTGTCGGTTTGATGGACTTAAAGTTTTTGACAAGGGGACGGAAAATACAGGCTGACAAAAGTGATAATTAAAATATTTGAAACTGTTTTAATCCTATCCATTGTTAATTATTAACGAGGGTTAAAATAAAAGTCGAGGTATTTAGAAATGCAAAGTGGGGTCAAACTTGACCGCAGAAATTTCATACGCATCATCACAACTATTTCGCTCCTTCCGCTTTTTAAGGCTTGTAAGTTGGATGATTTAATTAATCCCAACCCTTCACCCGAGAAGCCGAAAGTTGACTTAATGCTTGAGGGGAGCGAGGAGGAGATCGCTTGGAAGGTGAAAAATCAATATGAAAACATTAAATCAATCTATGAACAGCAAGGCAAGGAATTTAAAATTGGTTTTGAATACGGGAATGGATATGGAGTTTTAAGGTTGTCTTTCGTCAAGGATGATTTAGCAACTTATCCACATTTAAGGATCGTGAACGATTTAACGGGAGATAGGGCAAATATCTTATGGGGGATGGATGGGATTTATCCATCAATTAAGTTTGTCGATGACTCAGGCGAAACTATAGTTAAGAATGGTTATAAGCTTGAATTTCCGTTAAAGCTTGCTGGGTCAGGGAAGACTACAAGCTCGGTAAATTCTGCTCGGGATTGGCTCATGATTGGGATAAAAGTTTTTGCGGTAGCGTTTGCAATTTGGTTTGGGTTGTCGATAAGCAAGTTTATAATTTCAGCGATTGCATTTGTTGCCTTCAATGCGATGGTCATTGGTCTTATTATGATTGGTTTAAGTGTCATAATTCCTCTTGTTAAATGGATACTTGATGTGACGGGTATAACCCTTGATGATGTGATTTCTTTATTTAAAGAAGCATTTGACTTGTTTGTTTCAACACTTCGTTCAATAGTTGATTATTTGAAAAATTACTTCGGTGGATAAGCGCTGGAGTGCGATTTACTTATCCTGCCCATTTGGTTTTCTGATGCTGTTTTTAAATTTGTCGGGTGCACTTTCGGTTTTTGGTGGGCAGTTAAAGTTTTTTGTTTTTATATGGAAAATTTTTAAAATTAACAGTGGAGCAAAAAACAAACTCGGGGAGGATGTATGCAGAACTTTCAAAATCTTGCCGAGCTTTTTGAGTTTGGGGTAAAAACCTACCGAAATCCCAAACTTTTAAACTACAAGTCATCTGAGGGGGTATGGAAATCAATTTCAGCTGATGAGGCATTAAATCGTGTTAAAAACATTGCGCTTGGACTTTATCAAATTGGAATTGGACACGGTGATAAAGTTGCACTTTTATCCGAAAGCCGTCCAGAGTGGACGCTAACAGATCTTGGGATTATTTCACTTGGTGCGATTGATGTTCCGATTTACACAACCCAAGCTTTGCCCCAAGTGGAGTTTATTCTCAAAAATTCGGAGTCAAAATTAATTTTTATTTCAACGAAACAACTTTATGAGCGAGTTTTACCGGCGCTTCGAAATGTTGGTTTAGCGGATAAGGTGATCACATTTGAGAAAGTTTCCGATGATATTATGACACTTGAACAGCTTGAGGCAAAGGGGGAAAAGCTTAATAAGGAAAACCCAGAGCTTTACGATCAGCTTAAATCGAAGGTAAATCCTGATGATCTTGCAACGATAATTTACACATCTGGAACAACCGGAGATCCAAAGGGGGTTATGCTTACGCATTCAAATCTTATTTCAAATGCTGTAACTTGCGCT
>NZ_CZVS01000063.1:0-11088 GCF_001535985.1 Candidatus Kryptonium thompsonii
TTGAACTCCCAGCGATAAACGGTAAGTTTAACCTTACAGTTGAATTCACACCAAGAGATATGAGAACTTATGTTGATACTCTCTACATCGTATCAAATTCAAGGTATGATAGTGTTTTAACCATAGTTTTCACCGGCACTGGAAGAGGAACGCTGATTTATGCAGATAACGATGTTGAAAATGAATTTTACGCTCAACCTCCGATTGTTGATTATGTTTCTCCACCTGTTGATACAACCTACAATAAGTGGAACAGAATAACTGGAAGTGGAATTAACAATTCAAGATTGATTGCTTATATCTATGGTGCGCCAGGAGCTTTTGCGGAGTGGTATCCGTATATCCCATTCAGAGAAGGAGCAGCTGAGGTTGATAGTTTCGATGTTTGGGCTAGGACAGGGCTTGCAGCAAGTAATTCAACGCCAAGAGCAAGGTATTTGATTTATCAACAAGGTGGAGCTCAACCTGAAACTGTCATTGTAAGTCAGCTCGGGGTTGAGAGAATTTACCTCGGTAGGTTCGAGTTCAGGCTTCACAATGGGTTCAAAGCAGACAGCAATTTTTGGTTATATCAGACTTGAAAATGATACAGCCCTTGTCAACGCGTATTACGCTGATTCACTTGTCAACAGGGCGAAGCAAGATAGTTTTGTCATCAGAGCAGATGCAATTGAAATAAGAGAAGCTCCGAAACCAGTCAAAGTACAAATTGCCACGGATGAAATTCCAAAAGAATTCCACCTCGCTCAAAACTATCCAAATCCGTTCAACCCAACAACAGATATCGAATTCTCCGTTCCGATCGCCGTAAATGTTGAGATAAAAGTTTACGATATACTTGGCAGAGAAGTCACGACACTTGTAAACGAATTTGTACAACCCGGAAAATATCGCGTAAGATGGAATGGAACAGATAGAGATGGTAGACAAGTTTCCTCAGGTGTTTATTTCTATGTGATGAAGGCAGGCAAATTCATCCAGACTAAAAAGATGATGCTTCTCAAGTAGAACATTAAAGCCCGGGACTTTGCCCGGGCTTTTTTATTTTTTTAATCCTCATCTTGATTATTGTTATACCCTACCTTGGTTTTCAGAACTTTAGCAAAGCAATAAATTGTTAGAGTTGCGACGATTCCCCACGCAAGTACCATGAAGATAATTCCTTCGGTTGTGAATTTCATTTTTATTTACCCCGATTTTGTTTGTTTCGTTTATCCCACGCAACTTTGACCATTAGAATTATTGCTATGAAAATTAACAGCATTAATCCTCTTGCACCCCATCTATAAGGTATATCTTCAGGTTTGACGCCTTGCATCAAAAATGTTGGAACGGCATCTTGAATCAACCAATTTACCATGATGAAAAGAAGATAAAGTGGGGTTATGTACTTTATGATGTAGTAGAATATTTTAGGCACTTTTATATCTGCACCCTTTGTAATTTCAGCCCAGCCTTTGTCCATTCCAAATATCCACGCGAAAATTATAATCTCAAATAAAGCAAAAAGTACAAGTCCAAATGTTCCAGCCCAATAATCCATCTCATCAAGAAATCCATGCTTTAAGAAAAAGACGACAAATTGAATAGCGATGAAAACAGAAAAACCAATTAAAGCTGTTGCTCTACCATGGGAGATTCCAAATTCCTCTTTAAGAAATGCAATTAAAGGCTGAGCCATTGCAACAGATGAAGTTATTCCAGCGAAGAACAAAAGCAAAAACCAAAGGAAGCCAAAAAACTCACCGAAAGGAAGTTTTTGGAAAATTATCGGCATCGACACAAATCCAAGATTAAATGCACCACCCTTTGCGATTTCTTGTGTTGTTTCAATCCCAAAGAAAGCAGCAGCAACTGGAATTGCGATGCTTGCACCAAGGATCACCTCAACAAACTCGTTTGTGGATGCAGTTGAAAGACCACTTAACGCGATATCATCATTCTCACGAAGATAGCTTGCGTAAGCTTGGAGAGTTCCCATCCCAACACTTAATGTAAAGAAAATCTGTCCTGCTGCAGCAAGCCAAATTTTTGCATCCCCAAGTTTCGAAAAATCAGGATTCCAGATAAAAGCAAACCCACTTTCAACATTCCAATCGGGATGATTCACGGGATCAGGCGTTCCAAGCGTTACAACTCTTATAACGAGAATAATCGCAAAGAGAAAAAGCGTTGGCATAGCTATCTTTGCAAGCATCTCAATGCCCCTCGATATACCACGGTAGAGAATGAAAAAGTTAAGAAACAAAGTAACGCACATAAAGAAATACGCTGGTAAAATGCTTTGAAAATAATTTTTTTCTATACCCTGATAACTTTGCAAGAAACTTCGCATCGCATCAAAAGTCGTTTCCCCAAAATAAGCCTTCGTAATTGAGAAAAAACTAAACCCAAGCGTCCATGATTCAATGTATGTGTAATAAACCATTATCACGGTCGATATGAAAAGTCCAAGTGCACCAAGATATTTTGAAATCGGGGCTTTCCACATAGCATCGAACATTCCTGGAGCGCTTCCATGCCCAAATTTCCCACCATATCTTCCAACAGCCCATTCAACCCACATCAAAGGTATTCCAAGCAAGAAAAGAGCAGCAAAATAAGGAATCATAAATGCTCCCCCTCCATTTTGCGCAGCTTGAACTGGAAACCTCAAGAAGTTTCCAAGTCCAACTGCGTTGCCAGCCATTGCAAGTATTAATCCAATTCTTGTCCCCCAACGCTCTCTTTTCGCCATTACGCCTCCTTTGAATTTAGTTTTTGATTTTAAAGATGGGATTTAAACTTGCCCCCTTGCTCTTAAAAGTTCCCTCGTTCTCTCACCATCTGCAACAATTAACTCAGCAATATATTTAATGGCGCTTGCCATTTCCCTTCTAGCTTCCTCCTGCCCTTTCTGAATTCTCTCAAGCAACGCCCTCATCTCCTCACTTGACCTTTCCATCCTCTCAATCAATGCCCTCGTCTCCTGGCTTGACCTTTCAATTAATGCTCTTGTTTCCTCGCTTGTTCTCTCAATCAATGCCCTCGTGTCTTCGCTTGATTTCTCAATCAATGCTCTTGTCTCCTGGCTTGACCTCTCCATCCTTTCATCAAACAGTGCTCTCATCTCTTCGCTTGACTTTTCCATCCTTTCAATTAATGCCCTCGTTCCCTCACTTGTACTCTCAATCAATGCTCTTGTCTCCTGGCTTGACCTCTCCATCCTTTCAAGCAACGCTCTCGTTTCCTGACTTGAAATTCGCATATCTTCCTTGATTGCCTCATTTAACTCTTTTATACTTTTGATCATAGCCATGCTTTCAACATGCATCTGCTTCATCAATTTTCCATTTTGCCACGCTTGATAAGCAAGTATTAGCGAAATTACTGTTAGGGCAACTCCAAAAATCTCCATAAAACTTCAAGTTTAGCTTTTGAAATTTCTATAATGATAAAAACTTTAATTGAAATTTTCAAGCGGAAAAATCTAAAAATTCCCCGACAAATTAAATCCACAGCAGAGCTTTATCTAATCAACTTCCCTTCAAAACTTTAGCAGCATCCTTTGCAAAATATGTCAAAATCAAATCTGCCCCTGCCCTTTTTATCGCAGTTAATGTCTCGAGCATTATCCTCTGCTCATCTATCCATCCATTTAAACCAGCCGCTTTTATCATTGAATATTCCCCACTCACCTGATATGCTGCAATCGGCACTTTAAATTCTTGCTTTGCCCTGTAAATCACATCAAGATAAGCAAGAGCTGGTTTAACCATGACGATATCAGCTCCCTCTTGGATATCGAGAGCGATCTCACGCAAGGCTTCATCAGAATTAGCCGGATCCATTTGATGACTTCTTCTATCACCAAACTTCGGCGCTGACTCCGCCGCTTCTCTAAATGGTCCATAAAAACCAGATGCATATTTCGCAGCATATGACATTATCGGGACATTTTGAAATCCGTTCTCGTCGAGAATTTTTCTTATAGCTGAAACCCTTCCGTCCATCATATCGCTTGGTGCTACCATATCAGCGCCTGCTTCCGCATGGGTTAGAGCCTCTTTCGCAAGTAGTTCAACCGTTTCATCATTAACAATTTCATACTTGCCCGGGGCAACCTCCCTGACTATTCCGCAATGTCCATGCGAAGTATATTCACATAAACAAACATCAGTTATAACAACGAGCTCAGGAATTTCCTTCTTCAACGCTCTAACTGTCCTTTGAATTATACCATTCTCATCGTAAGCTTCGGAACCAAATTCATCCTTTCTCTCAGGAATTCCAAACAATATCACAGCTGGAATTCCAAGTTTATAAACCTCTTCACACTCACGAATTATGTTGTCTATGGATTGCTGATAAACCCCAGGCATTGAACGAACTTCCCTTTTCACCTTTTCACCAGGGCATACGAAAAGCGGATAGATAAAATCATCAACGGAAAGTTGAGTCTCAGCCACCATTTTTCTAAATTGTTCGGTCATCCTCAAACGGCGAAGTCGTAAAGTTGGAAATCCAACCGTCCGAGTTATTAATTGTGCAACTCCCATTTTAACCCCCACTATTTGTTTTTGATTTTTCTTCTTCGTTTAAATTTTCCTCGACCCCGGGGTTAGCAGCTACTGCTGGTTTTGATTCCGGTATTAAGACGGATGCAAGAATTGAAATAGTAATTATGCTGAACACAACAATAAGAGCAATCAAAGTTGGAATTTTATAGATATCTGAAATCAACATTTTTATCCCGACAAAAACAAGGATAACGGACAACCCATATTTGAAAAATCTAAACATGGTTACAAATCCAGCGATAGCAAAGTAAAGAGCTCTTAAACCAAGTATTGCAAATATATTTGATGTGTAAACTATAAACGGGTCACGAGTAATGGCAATTATCGCTGGAATTGAATCAACAGCGAACATAACATCAGTGCTTTCAACGATTAAAAAGGACAACGAAAAGCGGGGGTGGCTATCAGATTTTTACCCTGCCTTATGAAAAATTTACCGTCAACATAGTCAGGTGTGATCTTGAAAATTTTTCTGAAAACCTTCAAGACTGGATTTTTCTCTGGATGAATCTCTCTGTCTTTTTGCAATCCCATCTTTATTCCAGTGAAGATAAGAAAAGCACCAAAGACATAAATTATGGGATGGAAAAGTTTGATTAATGTTATACCTGCGAATATGAAAATTGCCCTCATAACTACTGCACCTACGATTCCCCAAAATAAAATCTTATGCTGATACATGGGTTTCACACCGAAATAGGAAAAAATCATCAGAAAGACAAAAATATTATCCATGCTCAAGGACTTCTCAACAAGATAACCTGTTAAAAATTCAAGCGCTGCCTGGGTCCCATGCCAGAAATACACAAGAACATTAAAAATTAAAGCGAGCAAAATCCAAACGATGCTCCATATGATAGCCTCTTTAAGCTTTATCTCGTGAGCCTTTCTATGGAAGACCCCAAGGTCAAGGGCAAGCATTCCAATTACAAATATATTAAACAAAATCCACATCAATGTCTCTGTTAGATGCATTTAACAAGCAAATTTTATTTGTAAAATCTTTTCAAGCTTGCATAAATCGAAGCCGACGCAAAAAGTTTCAATAAATCCCAAAACGAGAAAATCAAAAAGCCTGATTTTATGGCCTCGCCCCAATTATGAATCAAAACCAAGTTTAACTGAATCGTCCCAAAAGCAAAAATCAAGATCAAACCACAAAACATTGAAAAAGCAATCCACCAATAACTATTTTTAAACTTCACAAGATATCCAACAACAAAAGCTGAAATTGGGAAGGCGAGAAGATAACCACCTGTTGGTCCAAGAAGTTTTGAAAAACCAGCGATCGGTCCAGCGAAAACTGGAAGTCCAGCACTTCCAAGCGCAAGATAAATAAATTGACTTAAAGCACCCAAATATGGACCAAGAAAAGCAGCACTTAAAAGAACAAACATTGTTTGAAGAGTGTATGGGACAGGTTCGGTGGGAATTTCTATCTTGGCACCAAGAAATGTAAGTCCTGTGAAAGCAACTACCCAAAGCAATCGGGTTAAAACGATCGTCTTGTTGAAATCTAAAGATAGAGCCTTTGTTTGCTTCATTCCTTAATCGCTTTTTTGTTTTCAATTAAATTTTTAAAAAAAGAAATTGTCACATCAATAGCCATATTAAGTTGTTTGCTCGGTAACTCCATGGGATGCTTTATATTAAACAGATGATTAGCCTCTGGAATTAAAATAAAGTTTGTATGCTTAGGATTTGCATCTCTTAACTGCTCTGCTTCAACCACTGGAACTATCGCATCTGCAGTTCCATGAACGATTAAAATCGGTATGTTTAATTTTGAAATTGCCTTCGTTATATCGTATCTATCTTGATTTTCCACGAAATCGTCATAAACAATTTTTTCAACTCTAATTTGAATCACAGAATCAGGAACACGCACAAAAATATAACCATTTTTCTTCAATTCTTCAATTTGATGTCGGCTATACCTTCTGAAAGTCGATATTGAAGCCCATAAACCAAGAGCCTTTACCCTTTCATCCTCAACAGCTTTGATAATCGAAATTCCGCCACCACCCGAATGCCCAAGCAAAAACACCTCACCACTGGTTAAAATCTTAAATTCATCCGAAAAAACATAATCGATAACCGAAGTTAAATCTTCAATTTGCTTCGAGATGGTGTTTCTTGCGAGCTTATCAAATTCAGTTATCTTATTTGGATTTTCGCCTATTCCATTATGCGAGAAATTAAATCTCACAAAGACAAACCCGCTCTCAGCAAATTTGTCCGCAACATAAGGGATAAAACCCCAATCTTTAAACCCGAGAAATCCGTGCGAATAAATCACAACAGGTGCTGGTAAAAAATCCCTTACAAAATGAACATCCCCTGTTATTTTGTTCCCCGAAGCATTACGAAGAGATAAAGGTTTAACCTCAACCTTCATTTTTCAAGGTACCTTTAATTTTACATCTTTCTTGAAATCAAACTTTCGGCAAAAAACATCAAAATAGAAAGAACAAGAAAAGTTTTCCATAATTCAACCCCATATCTTGCCTTCAAAATTTCATCTTTGACTTTGAGCTCATCCAAATTTGAAAGTATTTTATACTGCTTTGTCCCAACCCGATCCAAAAAGGCAATAATTTTACTTTCATCTTCCTTTTCATACGAAAACTCCGTCGCAGGTGGATTAAAAGCGATTTTTAAAAAACTTTTAGCACCGCCGTTTGAGATCAGATAAACTCCAGGGATTGTCGCTTGATTTATCCTTACGAAATCACCACTTAATCTAAAAGCAAAATCACTCCCATCGGGGCGTTTGAGTTTAAGGTCTTTAGGAATTTGTCCATAAAATCTTTTCATGAAATCAACCCTTATCTCAGCGGTATCGCCAATTGTATATTCAGCTTTGAAACCAGAAGGAGCCACTGTATATAAGACAGATTGAAAAACAAGCGGTATAAAGATCCCCTTATAGGGCAAGTCAGATGTTTTATCCGTGGGTTCAGATGTGAAAATGATAATTTTCCCATTGCCCGCATCTTTCTCGATCAAAAATGGATTTCCATCCGCAAACTCGATAATACTTCTAAAACCATAATTTGCTCTGAACTTAACATATTCTTTGAACTCAGGGGAGTCAAATTTTCGTGGCGCCTCCGTGAATACACCCTCAAAGATCGGATGATTTAGATCAATTTTTGAAAAGAGCATTCTCTGCTTTACAGGACCATCAAACTCGGGCAATTCAAAAATTGAGTTAAAGTTTTGATTCAAATTTTTAAAGTTTGCATTACCACCAACAAATAGAATGACCGCTCCACCGCTGGATACAAAGCTTTTTAACCTCCTTGATGTTTCTACTTCAATCTGAGATGGCTTAACAAGAAAAACCACATCAAAATCAGAAAAATTAATTCGAGTAATTGCTTGGGGTGAAACCTGAGTCAGACTGAAAAATGATTTTTTATAAATCTCTTGAATGGTCGAAAAAGCAAGTTTGATAAATCTCAAGTCATCCTCATCGCCGACGAGTAAAATCTTCACCTCGGACGGTATGAAAAGCGTAAAATATCTCCCGTTGTCAAAGCTAAAATTATCATCTTCAATCTCAACAAATCCATCTACAAATCCCGATAAATCTTCTATTAAAATGTTGAAATTAACCGTTTGTGATGATTGGTTCTTAAGGTTAACACCCTTTTGTGCAACCCTTCTTCCATTTAAAAAGATGCTGACGACATAATTTGACACATCATTTTGTCCATGATTTGAGACGGTCGTCTCAAGCTCAAGCATTCGCCCTGGAAAAACTATTCTATTCTTTATGTCAACTTTATCAATTGAAAAATTTTGCCCCGTGAATTCACCGACATTTATCAGAAAAACTCGAACATCAGGCGGTAGTTTAATCCTGCGATTGATTGTATCGGATGAGCCAAGAGCAAACCCGCCTTTTTGAAGATCAGAAATGATATAAACTTCTCGGTTTAAATTTTTCGCCCTTTCAATAATTTCACCAGCGGAAACAAAAGCTTCGGCAAGACTTTTATGTGTATATGTAAACTCTGTTTCATCAATAAGTTTCCTCAAAAATGATATATTATGCACAAAGCCTCCAGTTGCAGCTTCTGGGACCTCAGATAGGCGAATTAACGCAAATTCATCCGACTCAGTTAAAAGGTCCGCAATTCTTTGAGCGATTGCTTTAGCTTGATTTATAAATCTGCCCCTTTCATCAATTGAAGCCATGCTCAATGTGTTATCGAGAATTATAACAACGCTGCTTCTCGCTTGTCCTGCAACAATCGGATTGAAAAGATAACCCTTTATCACAGGTCTTGAAAACGCCAAAACAAGGAAAACAATGGCAAGGACACGAACAATTAAAAGAATAATCTGCTTTATTTTTAAAGAGCGAATCCTCGAGCGTTGTAATTCTTTTAAAAACTTAATACTGCTGAACTCAACCGTTCTCAACCTCCGAAGGTTAAAAAGATGAATCAAAACAGGTATCGCTGAAGCAAAAAGTGCAAATAAAAAAGTTGGATTTAGAAATGTCATTTAGCGAAAAAATTTATTTCCCTATATCGATTTGATAAATAAACCTTCTCTGAATTTCCCTCGCTGTTTTCGTATTCGCAAGCCCTCCTTGTGCTGTCTCTTTAAGTTTAGGTGACATCAACTCTGCAACCTCGTTCATCGCAAGTATAACTTCATCAAGCGGGATCACTGATTCAACACCTGACAAAGCTATTTGAGCAGATGTGAAAGCATTCGCAACCCCTATGGCATTTCTGAAGATACATGGGACCTCAACAAGTCCTGCAATTGGATCGCAGACTAAACCCATAGCCCCTTGAATTGCAAAACAGGCTGCGCTTTCAATTTGTCTATTGTCTCCTCCCAAAAGATAAACAATCGCCGAAGCGCCCATCGCTGCTGCACTTCCAGTTTCTCCCATACATCCAGCCTCAGAGCCAGCAACGGAAGCATTTTTAACTATTAACAAACCAATTGCAGAAGAAACGAGCAATCCCTCAATTGCTTTATCTTCTGTGATTCCATGTTCTTCCATCATCGTCGTTATAACTGCTGGCATAATTCCAGATGAACCAGCGGTCGGAGCTGCTGCAATTCTTCCCATACATGCGTTAACTTCGCTCACAGCCATAGCTCTTGCGATTGCCTTTTTAAAATTAACAGTTAAGGTATTTACTTTCGCATTATAAACCTTTTTCGCAAAATTGTTAAGTAAACCACTTGGGGATTTAACATCCCGAGTTAAGCCATTATTGACTGACTCTATCATGACATTTAAAATTTTTCGAACACCCTCAATAATTTGTTCCCGAGTCCTCCCAGTTTTTCTGATTTCATATTCAATCATCACCTCTGGGATAGTTGCCTTCATCTCCCGGCAATATTTTAAGATGTCCTCAAAAGAATTTATCTCCATGGCTCTTGACTCCTAATTTTTTATAAAATTGGTTCAACTAATCTAACATAATGAACCCATTTGAAAGAACGAATTTTCTCCAAAACCTCCGGCGGAACATCTTGGTCAACTTCAATTATCATGTTTGCAAGCTTTTCTTCCCTTGACACAAACATATTTGCAATGTTTATATTTTTCTCAGCGATCGCTCCACTTATATGAGCAATGCTACCCGGTATATCATCTGCTATGATAACAATTGTATGCGTCATAACAGAAAAACTAACTTTAAATCCTTCGATCTCAACGATTTCAATTCTTCCCCCACCGAGAGATGAACCAACCATTTCAATTTTATTTCCATCAAGATCAGTTAAATTTATCCTCGCTGAATTCGGATGAAGTTTTGGTGCTTTCATTATAAGCTTAAATGTATACTTTAACCCTCTTTCCTTCGCTATTTCAAGTGAATTTCGCAACATTTCATCGTCAGGTTTCATACCCAAAATTCCCCCGATGATTGCTCTATCCGTTCCATGCCCCTTATAAGTTCTCGCAAAGGAATTATAAAGAGTTATTTCAGCTTGCTTTGGTTCTGCTCCAAGAAGTTGTCGTGCAACATAACCAAGTTTTGCAGCACCCGCTGTGTGCGAACTTGATGGACCTATCATCACAGGTCCAAGTATGTCAAATATGCTCGGCATATTAAAATAAAGGTCTAAATCTAAATTTTACTCCAAGTTCCTCTTCAACAAACTTTCTATGCCTCTCAACATCAATCCCATCTACTCCAACTATCGTCATAACAGTTTCAATCCCATGTTTTTTACACTCCTTGGCAAACTCAATCATCGCCCGATGAAATTTTTCACCATCTATATTCATTAATTTGCCATATTCCATTGGGTCAATTGAATTTAAACTAATTGACACAACATCGATCAAACCGACGAGCTCTGGAACGATATTTCTCTTATTGATCAAATTTCCATGCCCATCGGTATCAAGCCGTGTTTTACCTCCATGCTCTTTTACATATTTTGCAACTTCTTTGACTACATCAAGCCGTATCGTTGGCTCACCATATCCAACGAAGACAATCTCATCATACTTTTTAGGATCACCAATTTCTTTGAT
>NZ_CZVS01000064.1:0-969 GCF_001535985.1 Candidatus Kryptonium thompsonii
GCTGCTATATTAATGCATCCAAAAGTGTGGGAAGCGTCTGGGCATGTGGAAAATTTCACTGATCCCCTTGTTGATTGTAAGTCCTGTAAACTTCGTTTTAGAGCGGATCAAATACCTGAGGAAAATTTAAAACTGAAAAAGTGTCCCGAATGCGGCGGTGAATTGACGGAGCCGAGGAGGTTTAATCTAATGTTTAAAACATTTATGGGTCCTGTTGAGGACGAAGCACATGTTGTTTATCTTAGACCCGAAACAGCGCAGGGAATTTATGTCAATTTTGAAAATGTGTACATCTCAATGAGAAGAAAAATCCCGTTTGGTATAGCCCAGATAGGTAAAGCATTTAGAAATGAGATAACGCCTGGAAATTTCATTTTTAGAACAAGGGAATTTGAACAAATGGAGATGCAATATTTTGTTCGACCTGGAACGGATATGGAATGGTTTGAGAAGTGGCGTGAGGAAAGATTTAAATGGTATTTAAGGATTGGAATAAAGCCTGAGAAACTTCGTTTCCATCAACATGGTCCAGATGAACTTGCTCATTATGCTTCCGCTGCTTACGACATTCAGTTTGAGTTTCCGTTTGGATGGCAGGAGCTTGAAGGGATACACAATAGAACGGATTATGACTTGTCAAGACATCAACAATTTTCTGGCAAGGATTTAAGTTATTATGACGATGAGATTGGTCAAAAATATATCCCATACATAGTTGAAACATCGGCTGGATGTGATAGGACATTGCTTGCGGTTCTTGTCAACGCTTACGACGAGGAAGATACGGGCAAGGAGATAAGGACTGTGCTTCGTTTACATCCATTTCTTGCGCCAATAAAAGCGGCGGTTTTGCCACTTGTCAATAGGGAAAACATGCCTGAAATTGCGTTTGAAATTTATAAATCGTTAAAACCGCACTTTAAGGTTTTCTATGATGATAGCGGATCGATCGGAAGAAGATATAGAAGA
>NZ_CZVS01000064.1:979-9839 GCF_001535985.1 Candidatus Kryptonium thompsonii
CAGGATGAGATCGGAACTCCATTTTGTTTCACCGTTGATTCTCAAACGCTTCAAGATGGAACTGTTACAGTAAGAGATAGGGACACGATGAAACAGGAAAGAATTCATAAAGATGAAATTCTTAATTTCTTGAAGGAAAAAATCACTTTTTAAAACTTTACATTTGAAAATGTTACTATGGGCAAAACAATTGCGATTGCTGGTGGGACTGGTTTTATAGGAAGTTATGTTGCTAAATTCCTTTTAAAGGATGGGTATCGAGTTTTAATTTCAAGCAGAAATCCCGAAAGGGTTTCAGAACGCTTAAAGGAATTTGATGTTTTCAAATGGGATCCTGAAACTGAAAATTTCCCAGTTGAAGTGGTTCAGCGAGCTGATGTTTTGATCAACTTGATTGGTGAAACTATCTCGCAAAGGTGGACGGAGAAAGTCAAGGAGAAATTGAGAAGTTCACGGATAGATTCAACTCGTAAAATAGTTGAAGCGTTTTCAAAGGTCGATTCATCGGGGAAAACTTTCATATCTGCGTCGGCGATTGGAATTTATGGAAGCAAGAGAGACGAAATTTTAACTGAAAAGTCAAGCTTTGGCGATGATTTTCTTTCAAAATTGTGCATCGATTGGGAAAATGAAGCAAAGAGAGCAAGTGAATTTGGAGTTAGAACCGTAATTTTAAGGATTGGTATAGTCCTTGGAGAAAATGGTGGATTTCTTGCTAGGTTAACTCCGATATTTAAACTTGGGCTTGGTGGAAAGATAGGGGATGGGAAAATGTGGATGTCTTGGGTTCATATTGAAGATCTTGCGAGAGTTATCAAGTTCGCCATTGAGAATGAAACCGTTAGCGGTGTTTACAATGTTGTTTCTCCAAATCCTGTGACGAATGAGGAGTTCACGAAAACATTTGCGAAAGTTTTAAATCGTCCCGCTTTTTTACCTGTGCCAAAATTTGCTCTTAAAGTTCTATTTGGGAGTGAACTTACGGAAGTTGCTTTAACATCAAGTCAAAAAGTTAAGCCAGAAAGATTGCTTGAGTTAGGGTTTGAGTTCAAGTATTCCAACATTGAGACTGCTTTAAAAAGTTTGTTTTTAAAATAAAAACTTTGATGAAAATGTGGTGGCATAGGGGCAGAAGATTTGGAAAAGGATTCGGGGGATTTTGGTTTGGATTTGGTTTTCCACCTTTTGAGACATTCTGGACGGGATTTCGCCCGTATATAACGCGTGAGGAGTATATTGAAATGCTTGAGGATTATAAAAAGCAGTTGGAAGAGGAACTTGAAGAGGTTAACAGGGAAATTGAGAGACTGAAGAAGGAGAAATGATTTTAATTCACAATGCTAATCAAGTTGTCACGGTTGCATCGTTTGGTGACAAGGTTAAACGGGGGAGAAGGCAAGGGGAAATTTTTGTAATTGAAAAGGGAAGTGTTTTAATAAAGGATGAAAAAATTGAATGGGTTGGGAGGGCAATTGATTTCAATTTCGGTCTTTATGGAGATGAAGTTGAAATTGTTGACGCTACTGGAAAAGTTGTCCTACCTGGATTTGTTGACTCACATACGCATCTTGTATTTGCGGGGACGCGGGAAAGTGAATTTGACTTGAGGATAAAAGGTTTTACATATCAACAAATCGCGGAAATGGGTGGCGGGATTTTAAGCACAGTTAAAAAAACGAGAGAAGAAACTAAGGAAAATCTTCTTAAGATAGCTCGTAATTATGCAAGGATGGCGCTTTCGTACGGGACAACGACGATCGAGATAAAAAGCGGATATGGTTTAAATCTTGATGATGAGGTCAAAATTCTTGAGGTTGCGAATGAGTTAAATGGAAATCCGGCATTTACAATACCAACTTTCCTTGGGGCACATGCGATACCGCCTGAGTTCAAAGGTAAAAAAGATGATTATGTTAAGTTTTTAATAGATGTGGTCATTCCGGAAATATCGAAGAGAAAGCTTGCGAGATTTTGTGATGTTTTCTGCGAGAAAGATTATTTCACTCCTGATGATGCAGAGAAAATTTTAAATGCTGGGAAAAGAGTTGGGCTTTTGCCGAAGATTCACGCTGAGCAATTTTCAAATTATGGTGGCGTTGGAGTTGGTGTGAAAGTTGGAGCAATTTCAATTGATCATCTTGAAAATGTAAGTGACGGAGATATTGAGCTTTTATCAAAAGCAGATTCAGTGGCAGTTTTACTCCCTGGGGTTTCTTTCTTTTTAAATTATCAGTATGCGCCGGCAAGAAAATTGATTGACGCTGGTGTTCCCGTTGCGATTGCGACGGATTTTAATCCGGGCTCGTGTATGAGTTTAAATATGCAACTTATGATGACGATTGCTTGTACCCAAATGAGGATGACGGTTGAGGAAGTGATAACAGCGGTGACATTAAATTCTGCTGGTGCGGTTGGAATTTCGGATATAACTGGAAGTATCGAAGTTGGAAAGAGGGCGGACATTTTAATTTTTAATGTCGTGGATTATAGAATGATACCTTACTTTTTTGGAATCAATCATATCGACACCATTTTTGTTGGGGGGAAAAGAGCTGAAGTTAGCACGCCCATGTGATTGTGATATAAATCACTTTGCTTTTGCAATAAAAATGGTTATTTTGAAAGTGAACTTAAATTAAAATTAGGGAGGTAGCATTATGCGTTGGTTAATTCTTTTATTGGGTCTGATTTTAATGTTTTCAACTGTATACACTCAGCAATTTGAAGTTAAAGCTTCATTCCCCACAAGTGGGGCGTCAGGTATAGCCTCTGTGCCTGATTCTGTTTTTATGTACTTTGTTTTTTCAAGTCCAATTGACACCAGCGTTTCTTTTCCGGAGGGATGGCAAGGACTGCCACCATTTTTAAGCTTTCTTGCCTTTGATCCAATTGATTCAATTAAATTAGGGCCCGGATATTTAAGTCGAACTTTGGATACCATTGGTGTGTGGGCTAAACTTGCTCCAAATACAGACTATTGTATTGTTTTGATTGGTGCTTATTCAGCTACCGGCGAATTGCTTTCCAAGCCATATGTTGTTAATTTTACAACTTCTTCAACGATTGGGCAGTGGACTGTAAGCGGGACTGTAAGTGTGAGTCCCAAGGTGGTTTCAATTCCAGAAATTCCAAAAGTTGATTTAGCCAAGTTGAAGTTGGAAATTTCCAATTCAATAGGTGCATTTGATATTCGATCGGGTTCTGGAGATGTTAAGCTTTCGAAGGAGATTAATTTTAGCTCGCCATCTTTCAAGTTTTTGAATATTCAGCCTTCGAAAACTTTTGGTGTTGATCCAAGTGTCGGCATCGTTGCATTGCTTGACAGAAATCCCTTTGTCGAGTCAGAGGTAAATGTCAAGTATGCAGCAAATGTTAAACCTGATTTCTCGTTTAGTATAAACTATGTTCGTGATGGGACATATTATTTATTTGCTGCTTTTGATACAGTAAGAGATGGCATGTTTAATCCAGGTATGGATTTAATTATGTTTTACGATGCCAACGGAGATGGTCAACCTGATCCTATTACTGTTAGTGGTAGGAATGTTTCCGGTTTAAGTATCAGTGGTGTTTGGCAAATTAGACCGTTTACTGTAAATGGGATGTTGCCCGGTGCTAAGTTGCTTGCTCAACGCTACGCTAACGATGTTAAGTTGAAGGCAATTAGTGCTTTTGAAGGAATGGAGATTCCAACCGATACACTTGATGGTAAGGTATATTTTGCATCTTATATTTTTTATTCACCTTCAAAAGGTAAATATGTTTATGTTTTGGCGAGTGCGTTTGCGGGACTTTATCTTGATACTATGTCAGTGCCAGGGGTAACCGCATTAGTTGACTTACCGGCGACTTTTATTGATAGTGATGTTGCTTTTGATAGCGCTGAGGCGAATGGTGGCTATGTGTTCAGAAGTAGGCCGAACGCTATAGTGGGAGTTATGTATGACTTAAGGAATTATCCAGATGATGACTTAGCGCCCGACACGTTAAACCCATATTGGAGAATTGTTTATATTAGGTCAGATACCACTGGTTATAATCTCGGTGGAATTTTAATCATCTACCTAAATCCTTCGAATGGTAGATTGGTTAAAAAGTTTGAGTTCTCATTCGCAGCTGTAACAGCGAAGCAAAAGTTTAATGAGGTGGATTCTTTAGCAAAAAGTTATGCGAGCGATGCTAAGCTTGTGTATGTTTTTGGACTTGAAGATAGTCTTATTGATGGTAAATGCTATGTATGGAACTACGGTTATAGAACTGGAACGGGTGGTAAGTTTAGTGTTTGGCTTATTGCCGGAGCTGCTGGAGTTGATACTTTCTTCCTTGATTTGGGCGATATACCTATACCATTGAATAAGCCTTTACAATTTGGTAGTTATAAGGACAGCGATGGGCTTGCTGCGGTTGCAGAAGCAAATGGTGGAGCTTCCTTTAGGGGTATGTATCAATATACCGGTGGCGCATATCTTTATTCTCAATCTTTAGATACAACGAAAATTTATTTCCATGCTATATACAGTGGGGTTGATACTGCGACTGGAAGGCAAAGGGAGCTCGTTATATTCATCGATCCTGTGACGGGCAATTTTGTCGGTATGTTCACAAAAGTTGAAAAAGATGAAACAGCTGGTATTCCGACAAGTTTTGCGTTGCATCAGAATTATCCAAATCCATTTAACCCTATGACGACAATAACTTATGATATTCCAGTGAGAGCAAATGTAAAACTTGTTGTTTATAATATTCTTGGTCAGGAAGTTGCTACGCTTGTGAATGAGGTGCAGGAACCAGGAAGATATAATGTTAAGTTTGATGCATCCGGGTTGCCGAGCGGGGTTTATTTCTATAAACTTGAGGCTGGTAAGTATGTTGATGTGAAAAAGATGGTGTTGGTCAAGTAAAGATTCAAGGTGTGAAAATTCTGTTTACTCGGAAAAGGGCGGGTTTAAACCCGCCCTTTTTTGTATTTTGTTGGATATTTATGACTTATTGAAAGAGTCGGACAATTTTCATATATTTTTACTGTTGGAAAGAAATTAATGATGCGGGAGTGAAGAAGCTAATCATACTTATATCTATTGTCTTTACTGCCATCCTGTATGGACAAACAATTGATGAAAATTTTTGGGCTACAAACGGGACTATTTATGCAGCTGCGAGATATAACAATCAGTTATATTTCGGTGGAACATTTACTCAAGTTTATAGACCGATAACTGGTGGGGCAGTTGTTGATAGAACTACATCCGATGCTTATCCTAATTTTCCGAAGGTTTTAAGTGGGACAGGTCCTGGAACAATATATGCGGTGGTCAGCGATGGGAATGGGGGGTGGTATATAGGTGGAAGTTTTACGCAGGTTGGGAATGTTTCAAGGACAAATATAGCGCATATTTTACCAGATGGATCTGTTGATCTAAGTTTTCTTCCTTCCGGGGCTAATGGAATTGTAAGAGCCCTTTCAATTTCGGGTGATTATCTCTATGTTGGCGGAGATTTTACAAGTTTAAATGGGGTTGCGAGAAATAGAATAGCAAGGGTTGATCTAACAACTGGAAATGTTGATGTCTGGGATCCAAATGCGAATGGAAGTGTGTATACAATTTTGCCTTACGGTGGAGTTGTATATATTGGGGGTGGATTTACGTCAATTGGTGGTCAAGTGAGGAATCGACTTGCTGCAATTGATGCATCTACCGGAAGCCCGACTTTATGGAATCCAAATGTTCAAAATGGTTTAGTTATGACTTTGGCTTTATATAGTGCTAATAATATACTTTATGTGGGTGGGACATTTACTCTCATAGCTGGGATTACTAGAAATCGCATTGCGGGTGTGAGTATATCAACTGGCGCAGTTATATGGTATCCAACAGGTGGAGCAAACAATACTGTTTACTCGCTTTCAATAGGTTCATCGTTTGGGGATTTTTTATTTGTTGGCGGTGCGTTTACAACGATCGGTGGTGTCGGGAGAAATCGTTTATGTGCTTTTAATTTACCCTTTGGGACATTAAATGCGTGGGATCCAAATGCAAATGCTAGTGTGTATTCTGTTTTAACATATGGTTCTGAGCTTTATGTTGGAGGAATATTCACATCAATAGCTGGTCAAGCAAGAAGTAGGGTTGCGAAATTTGATTTTTCAACATCTCTTGCCACTTTAACTGCGTGGGATCCATCTGTTTTAAATAATAGTGTTTATGCGTTTTCATCATACTTAGATAGAATCTACATTGCTGGTAATTTTGGCGGGATTAATGTAAGAGGGCGCAACTATATTGCGAGCATTGATTTATCAACGGGAAACTTAACAAGTTGGAATCCTGGAGCAAATAACACGGTTTTAGCGATATTCGCTGTTGAACCTTATCTCTTTATCGGAGGTCAATTCACAAGTGTCGGAGGGCAAATTAGAAATCGATTAGCTTCATTTAATTTAAATGACGGCAGTTTAACTTCGTGGAATCCATCAGCAAATGGTGATGTTAGATGTTTTTCGAGTAAGGGTTCGATTCTTTATGTCGGTGGTGCTTTCACGAGTATTACTCAAGGAGCTGCGAGAACAAGAAATTACCTTGCTTCGTTTAACATTAACACTGGTCAACTTACATCGTGGAATCCAAATGCGAATGGCGCTGTTTATACCATGTTTGTTTCAGGTGATTATCTTTATGTTGGTGGTTCTTTTACAACTATTGATGCTCTTACAAGAAACAGACTTGCACGTTTTGATCTGACAACGGGTGAGTTATCCAATTGGAGCCCCAATGTTAATAATACGGTTTGGTCGGTTGCAGTTTACGGTTCCGTTGTCTATATTGGTGGAGCTTTCACTTCGGTTAATGGGGTAGGGAGAAATTATATCGCTGCTTTGGATGCAAATACTGGGGCATTGTTAAGTTGGAATCCAGATGCAAATAACACAGTATATACATTAGCGGTCACAGGCTCGACTGTTTATTGTGGTGGTGCATTTACGCTTATCGGTGGAGTGTCAAGAAATAGGGTGGCAGGGATTGATGTTAACACTGGTAATGTAACATCGTGGGATCCGAACGCGAACAACATAGTTTATACCTTAGCATTATCGCTTGAGTCAGGTAGGATTTATGTTGGGGGTAGTTTTACAACGATTATGAATTTGCCCAATCCTTCACTTGCGGGTTTAACTGTGCCAGATGTTTTGGAGCAGCAACTTACTGTTGGTTTTGCTGTAAATTCAATCTCTGTCGTAACTGGTTCAACTGGGAACACTGTTAATATTCTTCTTAAATGGCTTGATAGAACTTACCCTGAACAGGGAGTTTATGAGGTCACTTTTGAAATCACAAGTCCTGATATAAGTTTAAATTCAAGCAATGTTTCACTGCATCCGTCAATTTCCGGAGGTTTTACAATAAGTAAAGTTGACATTTCTGGGGGCGTAAGGGTAACGATAACGGGGAATTCCATTTCGTCACTTTTAATTGATAACGGTGACTTTGAAGGTGCATATCTTGTTGCGGTTTTGACTTTCAATGCTCCAACCATTGATGGCAATTACTATATAAACTTAACAAACATTTCTCCAGCCGTAATTCGTTTAGTTGATCCACCTTATACGCCATCTAATTTTTCAGTTAGTGATGGTTATACTGTTCTTCAAGTTATTTCATCTACTCAACTGCCGATAACTGTGCCTTATTTTACACCAGCTGGGTATGCTCAAAACAGAAAGTACGGTGATATAAATTGGGATGGGAACATAGATATTTCCGATGTGACATCGATAGCTGATCTTGTGATGGAAAATTACTCTGCTGTTCCTGTGAATGATCCTGCTACGGGTTCGAGAACATTTTACGGTGGGGGAGCTGATCCAAACGGGTATGATGGTTCTAATCCCGATAAAGCCGATAGAAAAAGTGCAGATGTACAAGGAACTGGGGGCGATGGTGATCCAACGAATGGCGAAGGTGATGATTTAATAACTCAACTTGATCTTGCTGTGTTAGTTGATGCTGTTTCTTCAGGAGAATGGCCAAGTTATCCAGGAGTTATAAGTTCTATTAGTGGTAAACCAGCGTTTAAGGCGGGCGAGAACGGGGATAAATTTTACACTTTGAACAAGAGCGGTTCAGGGAGAAGTAGTTTTGTAAAGTTTGAAATTTTTAATCCCGGTGACGAATCTTGCAAAATTAGAGTTAAGCTTGTCAATAGTGAGGTAAATTTAAGAGGATTACAAATTAATTTTAAATTGTCAGTTTTACCTGGTAAAATTGATGTTTGGAAAATGCCGGATGCGGCTGGGTTAAATTTTGTATGGGCGAGGAATAAATTCAATGAGGTTGTCATTCTTCTTTATGCTGATGGCAAAAAATATTTGAAGATTGGTGAAAGCGTACTTTTAACTTTGGTTTTGCCCAAGGTGACGCTGGAGCAATTTGTTGAGTCTGAACCGTCCGTAATTGCAAGTGTTGAAAATGTCAGCAAACCGATGATGTTTGATATTTCAATTGCAAACTTTGGTGAGTTCCCATTGGAATATAAATTATATCCGAGCTATCCGAATCCGTTCAATTTTGAGACAGCGGTTGAGTTTGATGTGCCTGAATATTCGAGTGTGAAATTAATTGTATTTGACGTTTTGGGTAGGAAAGTTAGAACTTTGGTTGATGATAAATTTGACCCGGGGCGTAAGGTTATTAAATGGGATGCGAGAAATGATTCAGGTGAGGTTGTTGGTTCTGGTGTATATTTTATCGTAATGTTTGCAAATTCGCTTGAAAGCGAGAGGGAATTTGGGGGTAAGGCAAAAGTTTTATTGCTTAAGTGAAAAGCGGAGGGTTGAAATAGTATTTTTCGCCTTTTAAACTTG
>NZ_CZVS01000065.1:0-9513 GCF_001535985.1 Candidatus Kryptonium thompsonii
CCCCATCTAATTTTAATATTTCACCCTCAAGATAAGTTGACGACGCCGAAGAAAGCCCTTCAACGGGAATGGTTATTTTTTGAATGGCGACATCATAACCAATTGACTTTACAGATTGAACTACCTCTTTAAGATTTATTGGTTTATTCGGATCAATTTCAAGTGTAGCTTTTTCTGTCACGAGATTTACTATGGCATTTTTTACCCCCGGAAGTTTCAACAGGCTGTTTTGAACCTTTAAAACGCAACTGGCACAACTTATCCCAACAATTGGGATATCTATCTTTATAAGATTGCTCTCTTTAAGTTTTTCAATATCTCTGCTTTCTTCTCTTGTCATCGTTTCCCGTTGAAATTGTGCTTTTTTCAAATTTAAATTTTCGAGCACAAAAAATCAAATTCAAAAATTTACAATTTTAAGCTAGTTAAAATGAAAAATCTAAGCTCGTGCTTGCATTGGTCAGGGGTAGGATGACAATGGTGTGTAAATTTTTTTTAAGCCAGTAATTTTTTAAATTTTAAAAACGATGCGATGAAAAAACATAAATTCGTTTGTGATGAAAAAATTTTTAATTCTTCTCCTTCTACCTTCTTTAATTCTCGCTCAAAAACCGCAGGATAATCGGGCAACCAACATTGGTAGAATTGGACTTGCTGTAAATTCATATGGTCAGATCGGTAACGGCTTCAATCCATCTTTTTGGCCATCTCAACCCTCATGCGAGTTTCCTATAAAACCTGTTAGAACAAGAATTGAGCATCTCTTCAACGGTGGGCTGTGGGTTGGAGGATATGGAAAAAGTGGGTTAAGCGTTACGACCGCCACGAATGACAGACGCTTCTCAAGTGAATTTACACAGCCCGTGGATCAAGGTTTATATGAACGTTCAAGTTTACTTGAATCAAGATATTACAGCCCAGATGCGATAAGTCATCAAGATTTTTACTGCGACTTTACAGATACAAACACGATAAATCCGTTAACAGGTGAACCAATCTCAGGGCATAACCCGCTTGGTGTTTCCGTTCATTTTGAAACATATGCGTGGCAATATTCAATTGCTGATAATTTCGTCATTTTAAATTTCACGATAAAAAATGTTGTCGATGTTCCCATTGAAAGTTTGTATGTTGGTCTCGTCACTGATCTTGTCGTTAGAAATACAAATTACAGGTTTCCAGCCGAAGGTTCAGTTTTTTATTCTGGGACAGGGCTTGGTTATATTGATAGTTTAAGACTTCATTACGCATTTGATGCTGAAAATAGGCCATCGGATGGTCCAACTGATAACTATATTGGTATAAAACTTCTTGGGGTTGACCCTTTGCTTGGTGGTTCACTTGATAGTTTGAATAATTATACAGTTTATCAAGTGTGGCAATTTAGAGCTAGCACAGGTGACCCCGATTTAATATCCCCAATAAATGACCAGCAAAGATATGATAAAATGAGATTTCCATTTCCAGCGGTAAAAATTTCAGATTTGAAACGCCCTGGAAATAGATACACACTTTTATCCGTTGGACCTTTCCCAACTTTACAGCCTGGTGATTCTGTTAAGGTTGCATTTGCTGTCATTTGTGCTAAAAAATATGGAACTGATCCGCAGACTGACGATACACCGCTGAGCAAAAAACTCTTAATTGAAAGTGCTATGTGGGCTCAGAAGACTTATAACGGCGAAGATAGAAATGGGAACGGCATTCTTGACCCAGGCGAGGACCTTGATGGCGATGGCAAGATAACAAGATTTATCTTCCCAACAATACTTCCACCACCAAAGGTAAGAGTAATCCCAGGAGATAGAAAGGTTGATATATACTGGGATAAATCGGTTGAAGATGTGATTGATCCTGTTTTGAATAAAAAAGATTTCGAAGGATATAGAATTTACATGACAAAACACGGTTTTGACATTGGATATGTTAAATCTGGCGAGGACCCTTATATTTTGCTTGCCGAGTTTGATAAACCAGGTAATGATGTTGGTTTCAACACTGGATTTGGAATGATAAAACTTTCGGAGCCTGTAACATTTCCTGATGACACAGTAAAGTATTATTACAAATTCACAGTTCAAAACTTACTTAATGGCTGGCAATATATTTTCGGGGTTGAAGCGTTTGATGAAGGCGATCCAGTAAACAACATCCCAAGTCAATCAAGCATCAGGGTTTTAAAAAGAGTGGTGCCAGGGTCGCTTCCAACATCAGATAAATCAAAAGAAGTTGGGGTTTATCCGAATCCATACTATGCAAAGGCAATATGGGATGGTTCAGGCGGTGAACGAGAAAGGAAAATTTATTTCTACAATTTGCCGAGAAAATGTGAGATAACAATCTACACGCTTGCTGGTGATATAGTTGATAGATTTATTCATGATGCGGATACATACAGTGGAACTGATATCCAGTGGTTTCAAGTTTACGGAGATGGAACGCAAAAATTTTCAGGCGGAGAGCACGCATGGGATTTGATTTCAAAATATGACCAAGCAATTGCAACGGGACTTTATCTTTTTACGGTTAAGGACCTTGAAACAGGAGAGATCAAAAGAGGTAAGTTTGTAATAATCAAATAAAAATAAAAAGGTGAGAAAAATGAGAGTTATTGCATTACTTTTAATTGTGGGTATAGCATTTGCACAAAGCCCTTTCCCGCTTATCCCAATACAGGAAATTCAATGGGTTCATCCCGACTCATTGAGAAAAGCAGATAGTTTGCAAGCAGCTGGAGTTGCTTTCAACGCTACCAATTTCCCACACTGGATTGAGGATTCAAGATACTGGCATGTTCCGCCACTTTCAGCAACTCAATATGGAGATACTTTCACAGTTGTCGGAATAGTTATGAACAAACCACAGATGTATGCGCTTGGGAATAGGTATGCAGTTTTTATACAGGACACAAGCGGTGGACCATGGAGTGGTATAATTGTTCTCGCGAATGATACTACATCATCAGCAACGCAGGCGACGGGAATTCAAGTTCTTGATACTTGTTAAAATTGTTGGTAGGGTTGAGGAATTTCCAAACGCTTCAAGCACTGGATACACTGAGTTATTTACAGTCATACCAGATCCACGAACAGGACAAATAATTCCAATTGAAGTTCTTGATTGGAAATTAAGCCGACCAGAACCTGTTGAGGTAAAAATTTCGGATTTTGTGAGGGGAAACGCTTCTGCAGGAGGGCATCGAATTAATTTTTCTAATGGGGAACAATGGGAAGATGTGTATGTTGTAATAAAGAATGTTCGAGTTTTCAACCGCAGTGGAGTTGTTGGCGGACGATGGACCTGGTGGGTAGCAGATGACTCGGACAATGTGATGCAAGTTTATGATGGTTCAAAATATTTCAGAGGTGGAACTGGAGCATTTGATCCTAATTGGACTCCGCCACCAATTGGGACAAAGCTTGAATATATTCGCGGTGTCATAGTCGGGGTTGGTAGCGGCTATGCGATTACGCCACTTTATCCGGGTGATGTGAAAATTCTTTCCTATGCTCCGGAGATTAATCATGCTTTCACAAGCCCGCAGAAAAGAGAACCTGCTTTGCCATCAAGCAGTGACCCGGTTAAGGTGAGAGCAATTGTTAAAGTTACAGATCCTGAGCCCGGTGTAACTGTTGATACGGTTAAACTTCTTTACAGTGTAAATTATGCCAGTTTCAATGAGCTTTTGATGTCTAAGGTTAGCGGTGATACGCTTTGGGAAGGAATTATCCCGCCCCAAGCAAACGGTTCAGTCGTTAGATATTTCTTCAAGGCGATTGATTCAAAGGGGCAGTCATCTATTCTTCCCGGTGATACTTCGCAAAATATTTATTTCTACTTTGTGAAGGATGGTGAATTGAAGATAAAAGATTTGCAGTATACGATTTTGAGAAATGGAAACACTGGATTTTGGGATTTAAGAGTAAAAGTTCGCGGTATAGTGGTAGCGGATACAAGCGATTTCCCAGCAGAAGCAATACCAAATGCTGGAAGTAAAGACCAGTTAAGAGTGTATATTCAAGATGATACTTCCGCCTGGAGTGGAATTAGATTATATGGAAGTGCTTCACATATTGCTAAAAGGGGCGACAGCGTTGAAGTTGTTGGAATTGTAAGAGAGAGAAATAATGTGACCGAAATTGTCGTCGATTCCATTAAAATAATTACAAGAAATAGACCTGTTTATCCACCGGTTGTCGTAAAGACAGGTGAAGTTGGAAATAAACCCAACGGGACGGAGAGTTCAGAAAAATGGGAAAGCATGCTTGTTGAATTCAGAAATGTATCAGTTACCGATATCGATCCTGATAGAAATGGTGGAACATTTAGAGAGTTTGTCGTTGACGATGGAACAGGTCCTTGTAGAGTTAATGATGATGGCGCTTATAGGCTCAGCAATTATCCTCCGGATACATCTCTTGGGTTTAGAATACTTTATAAAGGGAATAAAATCAGTTACCTGCGCGGGATATTTTACTACTCGTTCGGAAACTATAAACTTGAACCAAGGCAAGATGATGACTTTGGGACGATAACGAAAGTTGAAGTTGCTTATAACTCCGAGATACCGGATAAATTCGAGCTTTTGCAAAATTATCCAAATCCGTTCAATCCATCTACTTACATTGAGTACAGGTTGCCGAGGCAATCTTATGTGACATTGAAAGTTTACGATGTACTTGGCAGAGAAGTTGCGACGCTTGTTGATGAGGTTCAAGGGGCTGGAACTTACAGAGTTAAATTTGAAAATAGTCAAATTTCAAGCGGAGTTTACTTCTATGTTTTGAGAGCTGGTGGATTCGTTGATGTTAAGAAGATGATGCTTTTGAAGTGATTTGAAGCTTTAGTGTGGGTTCTTTTTACATATTGAATAAAAAGGTTGGAGAGAAAATGAAGCTTAAATTTCTGATTTTCTCCGTTGTTTTAATTCTCGCTTATGGTTGTGTTAAGCATAAGGTAAGCGAACCTTATCCAAATGCAAAGCCAGAGACTTATATTTCTCTTTTCCCCGATTCATCTTTGAGTCAGTCGACGAGCAATTTAAAAATTCATTGGTGGGGGACGGATGAAGATGGGTGGGTGGTTGGCTATGTTTTTAGTTTTGATGGGAAGAATTGGTTTTGGACATTTAAAAATGACAGCGTTTTTAGACTACCAATTTTTGGACCTGATACGAGTTATCATTTTTGGGTTTTAGCTGTTGACAATACGGTGAAAGTTAAGTTTGAAGAAGGAAGCAAAGTTAATTTTGTCGATAAAAATGGCGATGGGTTTTGGAATGAAGGTGAAAGGTTTGAAATTTTTCCTGACGACTCTTACGACGATACGCCAGCGAATTTAGAATTTCCGATAAAAAATACTCCGCCGACGGTTGAGTTTGCTATGACTGGTGAATTTACAGGGACGCGACTTGATGTTCCTGATACAACTTTTCCAATTGTATCTTTTCAATGGATTGCATCTGACATTGACGGTGATAATACGATTTCTGAATTTTGGGTTGCTTTGAACGACACGACGAATTGGGTGAGGGTTCCGGGGCAATTTAGGTTTTTGACACTTCTTGCTGAGAATTTCACGCAGTCTGATAGCGTTGCGGACGCTCTTGTGATACCAAGTTCAATGCAGACACTTGGTCGCGCGCCTGTTCAAGGGACTTTAAAAATGAGATTAAATGCCAACAATGTCTTTTATTTAAAGGCTCGTGATGTTGCAGGCGCATTTAGTTCAACTATACGAATGCCATCCGAGGGTAAAACATGGTTTGTTAAGAGACCAAAAGGGAATCTTTTGATAGTTGCAGATTACGGTGTTGCTGATAATTCGATTAACTTTTATAAATCAATTTTTGATACGCTTGTCGGTGGAAATTTTGATGTTTGGGATTTAAGAGTTGGCGCAAGGTATCCAAGGCGTGGGAGTCTTGTTCCTCCATTCCCAAGGGTTGATTTTGCGGAAGTTTTAGCGAGGTTTTATAAGTATGTTTTTTGGGTTTCAAGTGACGAAACAAATTTCGATATAGCGGCGATTTCTTTGCCTAAGTTCAAGTCCGTTGGTGGAAAAACTTTGTTCTCATTCATATTGCCTCAAAGCACGACTCCCGGTTTCGATGTGGGGAAAGCATTGAGCGATCTTTCAGGTGTGGTTGATAGCGTCAGTTTGGCGCCGTTGACCGGTTTTGTTCCCAGTGGAACGAGAATTTTAAATTACAATCCAACAAATCCAAGCGAAACTTCAAACTATCCTGTTTTGGTGCGCGATAGCCCATCCGATAATCCCATTGATGGTGGTAAGATAGTTGCTTTTTTAAGGGCGCTTTATCCGTCGGTAAATGCGCGTTCGATTTACTGGCTTGAACCTCAAAGCGCGTGGGGTAATAAAAGTTTTATAGTAGGAGCGGAGTCAAATGATGGAAATTTTGTTCTTGTTGGCTTTCCAATATACAGGTTTAATGGTGGAACTAAAAATGCTGGCGAGTTCATCTACAGAGTTTTCAAAAACTTTGGTGCAACAAATTAACTAAATCAGAGGTGTAAGTAGAGATGAAAAAGATTTTAAAATTGACCGCACTGCTGATTTTATCTCTAAGTTTTATTCATGCCCAAGATAGAGGAAGAATAGTTGGTGTGATTGTCGATGCTAAAGCTGGTGAAGGTCTTCCTGGGGTAAATGTCGTAGTAAAAGGAACCTATTACGGGGCTGCCACTGGTTTTGATGGGAGATTTGAAATTAAAAATGTGAATCCTGGGACTTACACACTTGAGATTTCAATAATTGGTTACAAGAAGGTTACAATAACCGGTGTAAAGGTTACGGCAGGTGGAGTGACGGATTTAAAGACTATAAAAATGGAAGAGACAGTGTTAACTCTTGAGCAGGAAGTTGTCGTCATCGGTGAAAGACCACTTTTCAATATAGAGGAAACACAATCAAGGCGTACTATTTCAGCCGAAGAAATTCAAATTGCACCTGTTCAGAATGTGAAAGATATTGTAACTCTTCAAGTTGGCGTTGTTTATAGCGATGAAGGTGTTCACATTCGTGGTGGCAGGGCTTATGAAAGTGCTTATCTAGTTGACGGGGTTTCGGTTCAAGACCCACTTGCTGGAACGGGATTTGGTTTGCAGTTAAGTCCGGATGCAATCGAAGAAATAGAAGTTATAACTGGAGGATTTAACGCTGAATATGGCCAAGCAACATCCGGAGTTGTAAGAGTGAGAACTAAAGAGGGTGGGGATAAATTTCAAGGTAGATTTACTTATAAATTTGATCATTTCGGGCTTAACAGCAACTCCCCTTCGAATTTTAACACCGATATTTTTGAGTTTAATTTAAGCGGTCCATTGCTCAACTTTTTGCCTGGGAAGTTGACATTTTTTGCAAATGGAAGCGTTGGATTTTCAGATGGCTATACTTATGGCAGGACGGGGAAAAGGCCTGGGAGACTCTATTCATCCCTTTTTTCAGAATTTTTCGGAAATAGGTATAGTCCACGCTATACACCGCGGGCGGAAAATACTTATATGGGTTTGCTTAAACTAACTTGGAAACCTGCAACAACTTTCAAGCTTAATTATTCTTTCAGTTTCTCCGCAAGCGTAAATCAAAACACACGCTCACTTCAAATTACGCTTGAATATGTTGAGCCCGGACCCGGGTATCAATATGAGTTTCAAAATATCTTGTGGAACGCAAATGTTTACTCCCACATAAATTTGAATCATCAGATTGGCATTACGCATACATTAAGTGAAAAGACTTTTTACGAACTCAATTTAAGTAGATATTTCACTCGTTTGAGAAGCGATGCAAATGGTCTCGATTGGAAAAGTTATAAAGAGCCCCGCGATGTTCCGCAATTACCACCTTACTATTATAACACCGGAAGCGACACAATTAGATTAATCCCAGGCGATGGATTTTACGACACTGGAAATCCATTCACATGGCATGATCATTCGGTTGTTGAATACACAATCAAAGGTGACTTGACGCACTTTTTCAGCGAAAGGAATAAGTTTAAAACTGGATTTGAAATGAGCTTTCAAAGGTTAAGGTTTGTTGATATCTATCAGCCGTGGGTCCCACCTATGGGTTTAAATAATGACCTTTATGAAGTTAGCCCAGCTTTCGGTGCTTTTTATGTTCAGGATAACATAACATATAGTGGAATGATTTTGAATTTTGGTTTGAGATTTGATTATTGGTTCCCTGGGAAATTTGTTGATGACGCTGTGAGAAATCCCGAAGTTATCACAATTTCTGATGAGGCACGCGAAAGATATTTCCGCGAGACGTACAACTTTTTCGGTCGCAGATGGAAGGGGAGATTAAGCCCGAGGCTCGGGGTTTCACACCCGATCTCGGATAATCAAACATTGTTTTTCTCATATGGACATTTTTCTAAAAGACCACGCCCACAATTTGTTTATGCAAAGCTTAACCCTGTGACAGCAAGGTCAACTTTTCAAAAGTTTGGAAACCCAAATTTAAATCCTGAAACGACCGTTGCATACGAACTTGGTCTTAGAAATCAACTTTCCGAAAACGATGTTTTAACGATAACTGCATATTACAAAGATATCTTTGACTATGTCACAACAAAGCAAGCAAGGATAACAATTGCAGGACAACTTGGGAGAAGTTATATAACTTATGTTAATCTTGATTATGCGAGAAGTCGAGGGATTGAGATTGAATATAAAAAGAGAATAGGGCGGTGGTTTAGAGCTACGCTGAGTGGCTCGTATTCAATTGCAACTGGTAAAAGTTCCTCTCCAGACGAAGGTGTTCTCGCAATAAGAGGGGAGATTTACGAGAGCATCAAAGAGACTTATCTTGTTTGGGATAGACCTGTTCAAGCTTCTGCAATTTTAAACTTTTATGTTGATAAGGGCAAGGGAATTTTTGGAATTGGTAGGGGCGTGCTTGATAATTTTAATCTTTATTTGAGAGCGTTTTATCAGTCGGGTAGAAGATACACACCATATTATTTCACGGGAGATACGTTGTCAAATGGTAAGCCAGTTTATGTGCCTGATTTAAGAAATAGATACAGCAAAGTTGGAAAACCATGGTTTTGGGTTGATTTGACATTTGAAAAGTATATAAAGTTTGGCGGACTTGAGTTTACATTTATGGTTGAAGTGACCAATCTTTTCAACAATAAAAATTCTCAGATAATTAATCCTGTGACTGGAAGAGCTTACGAATACGGCGATCCAACACCTGTTGAATGGAATGATCCGCTTTATCCCGAACTTCAAGCTCCTGTGGATCCGTTCCCGTTTAATCCAGCAAGATATTTGCCACAGAGAAATATAAAACTTGGTTTGGCAATTAGATTTTAAAAGTAACTTTGATTTTCATTATGAGAAAACTCGTATTTATGTTCGCTCTTCTTAACTTTGCAATTTGCTCTGCATATGCACAACTGTTTCCAGCGCTTGGTTCACAAAGGGCAGGGATTTCGACAGCACAATTTTTAAAGATTGGAGTTGGAGCAAGGGCTGT
>NZ_CZVS01000066.1:0-59138 GCF_001535985.1 Candidatus Kryptonium thompsonii
TCTGATTTTGTAAGCAAACCTTATGATCTTGAAGATATTTTAACATCCATCAATCGAGCTCTCGGAAGGTAAATTAAAAGCTTAAAGTGAACTGATGAGCCGATCTCATCTTGGGCAAAATACCAAGTGAGATCGGTTTTTTGTTTAGAATCAAAGTTTAGTTTTGAAAATGATCTCAGAAAAATTAGGAATATCAAATGTTATCGGCTCAATTGAGATCTGTGGTATACCTGAGAAAAGAACGATCGTCTCAGCTTTTATAGTATTTTGATTCTCATCAGCTGTTGTAGCTGTTATAACTGCGTAACCAGGCCCAAGGATTGGATGAACAGGCCTTGGTTCAGCTGAAATCAAATTAACACTTCCCTGTCCCCTATCATCTGTTAAAACCGAACCCTCAATTATTCCACCCGTGGTTGTAAAATAAACAGCCGTGCCGGGCTTTACGGGATTTCCATATTTATCTCCAACATATGCAGTTATTTTATTTGTAAGACCAAAAATGTTATATCCCGGAAAGTTTAATTTTTCAGGTGCGATACTAAAATGCGCTGAGTCAGGCAGTCCTCCATGAATTACTATCACGACAGGAAGAGATCTTATAACTTTCGTTCCAATGAAAGACTCAGCAACAATTTGAACGACACCAGCTTTCGTCCCACTTACAATGTTAACAGTTACTCTACCCTTACTATCCGTCCTCGCCTTTGGCGGATATACAAATTCCCCACCGCCTGGACCCGAGCCTATTTTGAAATTAACCTCGACGGAATGCGCTAAATCAACCGGTTTACCACTTGAATCTTGAACTTCAAAAACCATTTGTGCTGTTTCAACGGAACCACTACCTTTGACACCTATATTTTTAGAGCTTTGTGATACAAGAACTATGCTCGCCGGCTCACCGCTTGTTGGTACCTCAGATACAACTCGCTGTAACATGAAAGCTGGAACTTCAACAACTCGTCCTGGAACAACCAAAACATTGATAGTATCCGGATCGTAGCCCTCTTTAAATGCCACCAATTGAACTTCTATTTCACTCTCAATTTCAAATTGAAACTCATATTTACCCAATGAATCAGTATAAGCTATTAATGTCGGCGTTATCCCAAGAACTCGTACAACTGCATTTTGTAAAGGGGCATTTGTTGCCGACTCAAGCACTTGCCCTTTTAATGTAACGGTCTTCAATTGCTTTTCCGCCTCTGGTTCCACTGCTTTTTTGCAGCCAACCATAATTAATGAAAGTAAAGCAATAAAAATAAAAACTTTTTTCAACATTTAAATTCAAAATTTATTTTTTTAGCTGTTTCTTATAATTCTCAAGAGCTTTCAAAAATTTCTCTCTACCTTCTTTTAAAGTTGGTACTTCTCCAACCTTTAAGCTCATTTCCTTTAACCTTTCAGCAAGGCTTGGTAAAATCTCGGCTTTCAAAAGTATTATCAATTCCTTTTTTGCCACAGTTTTAACATCAAACCCAAACAGATACCTTAAACCAAAAAACCACCATGGCAAATCTTTCAAAAGCGGAACCCCTTCACGAGTCGTTCTTTCTTCATTTATGTAAAGACCTCCGATTATGGTTTCTTCTCCATCAAGAAGTAAAATCTTAGTTTGGGCTGACGATTTATTTATTGTTATCTGCGGAGCTACACCCGCCACATTGCTTCTTTCAATGTTAAGTTCAAGCGAAATAAAGTAAATTGTATCAAACTTTATAACTTCAGGTTTAACTCTAATTATTGAACCAGTTGATATGAACTGCGTGATTGCATTTCCAGCGAAATCCCTTACAGTAGTTGAAACGTCGCTCCCAACCTGAATTTGGCCCTGCTCTCCAGATCTGACTACAATTCTGGGGTTAGCAACGACCTCACCTATTTGTTGTGATTCAAGCGTTTTAAAAACAGCCACTAGACTTCCAAAGTCAAGATCCGGAGTGACATCAATCGTAAATAAACCCGTTTTACCCTCACCTGCTGACATAGTCACACCAACATTTACTCCCTTCCCACGGAAGAAATCCCAGCTAAAACCGTATTGCTTTAACTTAGCTGCGTCAGCCTCAAAAAATACAGCCGAAATCATAACCTCACGGGTCTCAAACTGAACCTTTGCTTTTTCTTCTTCCGTTGGAGCAGTTGGGGTTGGTATCCCCGTTACCTCAGTAAGGGGGACAATCTTTATATAATCAGCGTATTCCTCATACCAAAGCTTATTTACCCTTAAAATTAACTCAAGAGCATCAAGCCAATGCATCCTATCAATGTCAACCCCAATCGGTATTGTCCTTGCCTCTGGGTCAATTATAACCTTACCAAGAAACTTTTTACTTATGTCATTAAAAATTTGAAGAGCTTGATTAAATGGCATCGTCCTTGACATTGAAACTATCTCCTCGGGAGCAACATAAGCTCTTCTCAACTCTCGGGGGCGACCTCCGATTTGTGAAAGAGCCAAACCTGTTAAAAGTTCAAAAAGAAGTAAAAAAACAAAAATCTTTAGTTTCATATCACCTCTCTATTATTTTTGTTGCTCAAACCTGAGTTTCAACACAAACTTTTCCACTATGCCTGCTTTGTTAAGCGTAAATTCAACTTGATTTTTATCAATATCAATTTTCGTCACATAACCAAGGTAAACTTCATCCCCCTCTCTTAAAACATGAATCTTTCCGGTGTGATCAGCAATAAATGCCCTCCCGGGTATCACTGCTTTCAAATCAGCTCTTTCAACTTCAAGTAAACCCCTTGTATTAGGTGGCAGTTCTCTGTAAATATACGGTGCAAAGGGATTTTTGACTTCCTCAACAACTACATCCCCAAGAGTTCTTTTTATTGGGGGCAAATCTTTAACCTCAGCATAAAGGGCGTGAACTTCCATCTGAAACGGAACCACAATTTTAAATCTTTTCGTCTCCTCATCCCTTGTTTCAACGCCACGAAGATCAAGCCGTGCAATCCTGTAAATCTGTGGACCTCGCTCAAGATACCAAATGAATTTATAAATATTTTCAAATGAGGCTTCACCCTTTATATTGTAAATATTGTACGCATACTTCTGCGCCTTTTTACTGCCCATATATAGCATATCAAATTTAACAAAGCCAGCATAATTTAAAATTGAATTCAGATATGAATAAGTCATCGCGGGTGTGACATCCGGAACTATCTGTTTATCAAGCTGTGCTAATTTTTCCTGCTCTTCTTTAATCTGCTTTTGCAAATTGTAAAGTTCAACCTGCAATCCAGCAAGAGTATTTATCTGTTGTTCAGTGTTTCGAATTTCAGCCTTAGCTTCATTTATCTTTTTCGGATAAGAATAAACAATAAAATACGCTCCAACCGCAATAATTATAACAAGAAATGCAAGGAGTATGAGTGTATTTCTAGTTTTATATGGCAATTTTCACCTCAAACTTTTATTTTTTAATCTCCTTGCTTTGTTCAGGCACTACAGATGCTTTTATTTCAAATTGATAAACTGTTCTTCCCCTTATTTCCTGCACCTGAACTTGCATTAATGTTGCATTTCCAAGGGCGTTTGAAAATCTTGGAATCCTGTTCCTATAAAGCGAATAACCCCTAATTGTGACCGTCTTCGGATCAGATGCCCCTATATCAGTGATCCAAATCCTTCCAACCCTTTGAGCTTCCATTGCAATCTTGTTCAAGAACTTACTCCATATATCGGTATTAACTCGCATTGAATCGAGAACCCCAAAGGTTGCTTTATAATAAGCTAACTTTTGCCTTGCGAAATCCACTTGCTGCTGCAATGTCTGAAGCTCTGCAAGTTCAGATTTTTTCCTTTGAAGCTCGGTTCGAGTTTCCAAAAGCGTTCGATTAAGTTGTGCTATTTTTGTTGTCACTTGAAAAGTAAGAATAGGAATTAAAAGTAAAAATAACCACCCAAGAATTCCAAGTTTAAAAACCTTCTGTCCTTCCCTGATTTCAAACGGGGTTAAATCAATCGCATAAAGTTCTTTATTTTTTATCTCAAGTGCTCTCCAAGCTGAACCAATCGCAACCGCGACTCTGGGTAAATTTTCCAAAAGTAAAGGATCTGAACCATTCGGAGATAAATTGGGCAATTTTATATACTCAATTTTAACATCCTCTGGAAACATTTGCTCTAGAACTTCTTTAACGCCAGCAGATTGCGCCTCGCCAGCAAGAATTATATTGTTTATCAACGGTAACCCAAGATTATCTTGCTCAAGTATTAACCTGCTATAAATTGTGTTTGCAATATTGTATGAATCAATTCCTTCACCAATAAGAGGCGATATGTGATAAAGTTCGTCACCCTTCATAAAAATTAATCTGCTAAATTCATGCCCAATGTAAACTATAACAGTAATTGAATTTGGTGGGAATTTATAGTTTAACTTGACAAGGTTCGCAAGGGATATCTCGGGACTTTCAATAAACGAGATTTTAGGAATTCTTCCTCCAATTGATTTCTTAATGTTATCAAGCAGATCAAGCAAAACAATTCTTAAATCTCGAACAATCGCAAGGACAGAGCCATCGGGAAATTCAATGTAATTTACCGCATCTGGTTTAAAGGGTTCACCAGATCTCCCCTTTGATATCTCCTCAATTATCTTCGCTTTAAGTTTATCCTTCTTCAAGCCCCAATTTGATTCAAAAGCTGCATAATAGACATAGGGTTCAGGGACTGAAATGCCGAGCTTATATTTTCGTTTTGGATATTTACTCAAAACCCCAATAAG
This sequence comes from Candidatus Kryptonium thompsonii, assembly GCF_001535985.1. Lineage (NCBI taxonomy): Bacteria > Pseudomonadati > Candidatus Kryptoniota > Candidatus Kryptonium > Candidatus Kryptonium thompsonii. Next base: position 4,743 of record NZ_CZVS01000066.1, read on the forward strand.
AATTGATGCGTTGTCCCCTTGACCCGTTTCAGTTAAAAGTAAATCTGGGGTTGATGCTTCCGATGTTATATCTATCGGCGTTAACTCAGAGATAGATCTCGGCTCAATTTGTTCAACTATTCGCGCTCCGGCTGACGCTGTTTCCAACTTTGAGGCAAGATTAACTATCTGGGCATCAACAAATCTCACCTTTTTCCCCGATTTCGCAAGACAAGCAACTTGCAAAGATAAACCGTCAACAAAAATCCCAACAGCAAGTTTTCCTGAAAACTTTTTGTCTCTCGCCATTTTAATTTAATGTTAATTTTTTAAGCTGCCTGCAAAAGTTGCTGCATTCTTCGTTTATTATTTGCAAAATTCATGGCCGTTTCAAGTGAAATTTTCCGCTCAAGATAAAGCCGTCTTAAATCCTGCTCCATCGTAATCATACCGTATTCAGCTCCTTCTGCTATCATTTGGTAAATCTCACCAGTGTTGTTATTCTTTATCGCAGCCCTTATTGATGGCGTCATGACCATAACCTCTTTAGCAAGAACTCTCTTCCCGTCCAGGCTCGGAACAAGTTTCTGTGAAATTACACACCTTAAAATATCAGCCAACCTGTTTCTTACCCTCTCCTGTTCGATCGGTGGGACCTCCCCAATTATTCTATCAATGCTTTCAACAGCCGAAGATGTGTGAAGCGTCGATAGAACTTTATGTCCACTGTCAGCAACCTCAAGCGCAGCCATTATCGTATCTGGATCCCTCATCTCACCAATTATAATTATGTCCGGGTCCTGACGCAATGCTTCTATTGTTCCCTGCTTAAAAGACATCGTATCCCTTCCAACTTCCCTATGCCGAATTATACAACGCTTTGACTCGTGAACATACTCAATGGGGGATGCAATTATAATTATATGCGCATCAACCGTTCTATTGTTAAGATCAACTATCGCATCGAGCGTTGTGCTTTTTCCTGACCCTGTTATCCCTGTGACGAGAATTAAACCCTCCTTGGTATATTGCAAACTTAACATTCTTGTCACATTTGGATGGAAACCATAACTTTCATACGGTCTTATCTGGGTATTGATCGCTCTCATATTCAAAGCAAGATCATCTAAATCAAAATAAGCATCTGCACGATAGCGATATATGACACCATTTTCATCTTTAAGCGTATACGAAAAATCAAGGTTCCTATTTTCATAAAGATATTCTCTTTGTCTTTCCATCAACAAACTTTGAATTAAAATGTTAAATTCATCCAATTCATAAACCCCAAACTCCGGGATTGGCTTCTTCACACCATGAATTCTAAGCCAAACCATTTTTTTCGAACCCCATCCTCCAAGATCTATATCCGAGGCTTCAACCTCTCTCATTCTAATGAGAAACATATTGATCAAATTTCTCAAAAGAAGCTTTTGTTCCTCGGGCATTTTCTTTATTATTTCATTGCCAATATACATTTGCTTCTCGATACTAAAAAGCGTAACCGGAATTTTCTTTGCAAGCGAACTCAACAATTCTTTTGCTTCCTTCACTAACTGCGGATTTACAGGCATAAAATAAAATCAAAATTTTGTTTTTACTATTCCCACCATGAAACCAACCTTAACTGTCTTATGCCGGGAAAGCTCACAAGAGGATAATATGGCGGTGCTTTATCTCTGAAGCGGGGATCATATCTGTATCTCTTATTAAATCCATTTTGAATTATTCCACTACCACCTGAAAACTGTCCCACCGGTCCTCTTTCTTCCTGAACTATACCTCCAGTTAAATAAATTGTCCCTGATGGTGGTCTTTTATCCCAGTTTTCAGCAATGAAACTTTTATCATTTGAACCCCCATCATAAGCCATAATAGCAGCTTGAATAACTACATCATTTTGATTCGGGTCGCTATCAGCTATGATAACATTTTTATAAGAGACAAGCCCAAGAAAATCATCAGAGTTTGGATTTACATTTGGATCATCAGCATATTTTAAATCATCCCAAATTCTTATGTTTCCATCAGCAAGGATGGTAAGTTGACCGTTCAATGTACCTTCAACAACAACTTCATTTTTAACCCAAATAACACCAGTTGAACTTAAGCTTGAAATATTAGCTACTGTATCAGGCGGTGACAACTGAGGAACTCGGCGTTGCCTTAAGTATTGTCCACTCCCTATTGTCTCAACCGTCCACCCAACTATATCTCTTTTCACAACTTTACCATTGGACAGGAATTTAAGATAAACTGGGTTATTAAAAACTCCTCCACCGTTTACTGCAGCTGTCTTAGTTCTCGTCATATCAACCGGTATTTCAGCCTGTATTCCAACTTCCCATCCACCATAAAACTTTGCTTTGTTTCTATTTGAAGTTGGCTGCGGGTTGATCCCAGCATAAGCAGTAACTTTATCATAAAACACGGGCGAGCCATATGTGTGCAAAACTCCATTTGTATGAACAGGACCCCAAACGGTATCACCGGTTATCCAGTAAACTGGCGCACCATTGTAAAATTCGGTTCCAGTAAGCCAAAAATATCTTGAAGCAGGTGTATTAGGACCGCTCGAATATATAAAGTAAGCAAAAGCAGAATCTTCTATTTTATAAGGTTTTTTATATCTGGCATAATAAGTATCAACAAAAGCATAACCCCATGCTTTAACGCTTAACCTTACAAGCGAATCTGGAACAACTGGATATATGCGAACAGTTGCAGTGCAATTATTCATTACGACATTGAAAGTTGCATTAGTTAATGTATCTTTCCAAACTTTACTTGCACCAATATTCATTGCACTTACAGCCGTTTCATGAACAAGCGTCTTTGAATAGTAATAGTTAAAACTGTCCGTTGCCGAAATCACAGCCCGAGTTAAGCGAAGCTGATAAACTGAAAATATCGAAATAAAGCCTATTAATATCAACAAAGATGTTTTACCAAACATAATCTTTTTATCTTCTTAGATTTTTAGATACTAATCTCGTCTGTCTCCAGAAAGAAGTCCTCAACAACCGCCTTAATTCTCTTTTTCTAAACTCCTGATCTTGAATACTTGAAACTTCCTTTTTGACAAGTTCAGGTGATAAAACAACCCTTGGGTTAAACATAGTAAGAGTTACCTCAACCATTTTTGTAGCAATTAATTCCATTCCCGGATCAACTGGATTTCCTATTTGATCAAGGTACCTAAAAACTCGTGCATTCCCTATTCTACCTACATCTGTCATGCGAACACCTTCACCCGTGATTTTCAAAATCCTCGTAACTTTATACATCCGCAAAATTGTGTCCCCGTAATCAATAGTTTCTGCAAGCGATATTACATATTCAATTGTATCTGGTACATTATCTTTATGGGGTATTACATGATCAAAATAGTCAAACTCACGATTTAAGTGCGCTATAAACTTAATATGACCTGGTTCAGCTTTAAAAAGAATTTGAGAGCCCTCCGGAATACCATAACCCATTTTTCTCAGGTCATATTCAATTACTCCAGATGTATTTGCAAGATTTATTTGAGTGATGGCATCTGAATTATAATTAAGAAATTCACGCGTTCCAGTATCAGTGACAGTTATAGTAATAAGTAGAATAGCTCCTCCTATAATTGTAGCCATTATGTAGTCAAGCAGTGAACTCATCAAAATTAGCTAAATTTAATTATAAAACCAGTAACTATAAACGAAACTTATTTTAATCGTATCTCTAACTTTGCCAGATGCTGTCTCCTTGTAAATTAAAGGTGGGTCATATATATCCGATATAAATACCGTCATCCTTTTATGAAATGTCTTATACGAAACTGGAATAACCCTGTTACCCGAGAGATCAACATACTCAACCTTAAAACTAACTTTATATATAACGCTGCTTCTCCCTGTGTCAATTTTGGATATACTATTATAATCATCAAAATCATCTATCTCCATGGCGCCAACCATTGTTGTATCATCTGGGTCAAGCCCAAGCGTTGAAGAGAAAGTATTTGGATCAGTTTTAGCGGTGTTGTTCGTATCAGCAACCGCTTCATCAAAATAATATTGTGATGCTTGTTCAATATAAGATGTAGCAATGGAGAGCGCTTCAAGTCTATATCTATTTTGAGCAAGTGAAACATCGTGACTTGAGAGACCACGATTTACATTTAAGACAGCAAGCGAGAGAAGCGCCAACGCTAAAATAGTTATGAGTGTTTGTCCAGTCGTCATAAAACTTTTTCCATTTTGTTAATCTTCGGTTGTGGCATGTGCAACCTCTTCAAGCGTTGTAAGCCCTTGTTTTATCCTCTCTCTCCCAGCTGCTCTCAAAGTTAGCATTCCATCCTTTATAGCCTGCTCCCTTATTGCTTCCTCGTCAATATCTTTCCCAGTTTTGAAAATTAATCTGCGAATTTCTCTCGTGAAATAAAGCGCTTCATGTATGGCGATCCTTCCCTTATATCCACCATGGCATTGATCACATCCGACCGCTTCGTAGAAAACAGTATTTTTAATTTCTTCCTCCGTAAATCCCAAACTCAAAGGAATCGCCGGGTCAAGATCCTCTATTGGACGCTTACATTTATCACACAACTTACGGATCAATCTTTGTGCGATTATAATGTTTATCGCATATGCGATAAGAAATGTCTCAATTCCCATTTTATATAATCTCGATATGGCACTTGGGGCATCATTTGTATGCAGGGTTGAAAATGTTAAGTGGCCTGTATTTGCAAGTTTAATTGCTATCTCCGCTGTTTCCTTATCTCTTATCTCACCAACCATAACAACATCCGGATCATGACGCAAAATCGCCCTCAATGCTTGTTCAAAATTCATCTTCGGACCAATCTTCAACTGCCTCGCTCCTGGAATTATATACTCAACTGGATCTTCAACTGTCAAGACGTTTATCTCCGGCTTTATAATATAATGTAAAGCAGCCATCAATGTTGTTGATTTACCGCTTCCCGTAGGACCCGTAACAATAACCATCCCTTGTGGTTTTGAAATCGCTTTAATGAAGAATTCTTTTGCCTTACCTTGGAAACCAAGTTTATCGAGATCAGTTATAACCTTTCTATCATCAAGGACACGAATGACAATGCTCTCAAACTTATATTGAAATTCCCTCCCAACTATTGGAAGGATCGAAACCCTATATCTTATCATATGCCCATCAACTTTTCTCTGGATAAATCCATCTTGTGCCATCTCCCGCTCGAATCTATCAACATTCTTTGACCTATCTTTTACAACTGCTGCAATTGCTTCAGGTCTTATACCCTCCTGAACATGCCAAAGTCTGAGCTTTCCATCTATTCTAAAGTGAATTTCAGTTGTCCTTGAATCCCTAGGAATTATGTGAATATCGCTCGCCCCTTTTCTCACCGCTTCAACCAACATTCCCTCGACAAGATTAACCAACATACTCTTGTTTATCTCCGCTTCAAGTGCAGCTTCATCAAGTGTTTCCTCTTCAAGTTCCTCCTCAGTTATTTCAAGTTTTGATTCCTCAAGAACTTTTAAAAACTCATTTTCAGGAGGAAAAACTTTATCAAAAAGATTTTGCATATCCTTCAACCTCACATAGCACACCTCATATCTCTTCGCACCAAGCGCCCTTGCAATTAAAGGGATAGCTCTACTCGTGGGATCAGCTGAAATTAAAATAAGTTTATCAGGCCTTTGCTCATCATATTTCAAAGGTAAAATCTTCTCCGATCGCATCTGTTCTTTAAGTGCTTGAGGAAGCGGCTCAACAAGTTTCTTTATAAAATCAATTCTATTCTTGTCAATGTTCTCATCCGCAAGATAAATCTCCCTGAACCCATAAAGATTCGCAACTTCTTTAAATACACTGTCGTGATCAATCCCAAAATCAGACACAAGTATCTGCGCCAAGCTTCGCCTTGTCTTTGAATCCTCTTGTTCTTTAATCTTTAAAGCTCTGTCAAGTGTTTCATAATCTACCACACCCTTTTTCAAAAGCGTATATCCCAATTTATCCGTAATATCCACTCCAACAGTCATTTCGTATCACCTCAAAGTTTTAAAAAATTTGAAATGGAAGTATAATCGTATATGGCGTCTTAGGTTTAACCATTGCCGTCTCAGACGATACAAGTGTAAGAAGTGTCATCACAATCATTATTATCATCGCAATCATAAGCTGAATAAAGTCAACGGCATTCTTAAGTTTATAAACTGTTTCCTTTTCGTAATAATTTGCGATTTGAAGTGCTGTTTGCTTAACTGTTCCAGTTTCAGCACCAGAGTGAAACCTTGCAAGTGCTGTCTTTGTGAAAACCCCCGTCGCTTCAAATGCTTCCGTAAGCCCCTTACCTTGACTTAACATCATCGGAATGGCTATAGTTTTTATCTGATGCTCCATATACTTATTCCCGCACGCCTCTGCTGCCAAGCGAATTGCATCAATGTTCTCCCCCGAACCCGTATATAAAGCATAAAAAACCCTACAAAAAATTTCAATGGTTGTCTTGTGAATCAATGGTCCAAGAACAGGAAGTTTTATAATATATTTGTCGCGCAAAAATTGACCCTTTGGAGTTCTAATAAAGTAAATAAAAGCAACCGAAATTAAAACTGAGCCAAGGAGTATGAAACTTATATTCTCAGTTAAGAAATAACTCAACTTCAAAGTTGCTGCTGTCATCGGCGGAAGTTCAGTTCCAAGCTTGAGAAAAAGTTCAGCAGTCTCAGGAAAAATATAAGCAACATAAAACACAACAGCGATAAACAAAACAATTAATGTAAAAACAGGCATTATCAAAGCACTTTTAAGATTTTTCTTAAATTCAGCATTTCTTTCAAGAAATTTAGCCGTGCTCTCGTAAATATCAGCCATATTTCCACTCTTTGACGCAAGCCCAAGCATTCGAGCTGTAAATTTACCAAGCACTCTCTCCTGCTTTACAAACGCCTCTTCACTATCTTTACCCTGGCGTAAATCATTATTTATTTCACGCAACGCCTCTCTTAAAGTTGGATGTTGAACATCATTTATCAAAAGCTGAAGAATCTCATTATAAGGAAGCTTTTCCCTTAACAAATCAGCGCTGACGCGAACAAATGTTACAATTTCCGTATCTGGCGGTTTAAACTTAAAATCCAAAACTTTGGGTTGTATGCTTACAACCTTATAACCAAGCTTTTCAAGCGCCTGTCTTACCTCTTCTTTCGTAAATGCTTTCTGTTCACCTGTTATAGGCTTTTCACTATCACGCTGAACTTTGTAAATAAAAGTCTTACGCTTTTGAATTTTAGTTACCTTAATCTTCCTTTGATCAGCTAAAGCTTTAATCTTTTTCTTCGCCTCGGAAAGATTATCAGCGGTGATAACACCCTGGATAGGACGCCCCGTTAATGTTAACCCTTCAAAACGATAATCAGGCAACCTGAACCACCTCCCAAAAAATAAATTAAAAAATCAACGGGGATGCACCAAGGCATCCCCGTATGGATAAATTAATTATTGAGGTTGAAAATCTGGTAATTTCCCATAACCCTTAGTATCATCGTCCGTCTGAATACTAGTTGCAGTACCCTGATAAATTCTGCTTTTATCAGCATCTACACAATCAACCGCCGCGACAAATCTTCCATCCGGAAGTTTTTCTTTACCAAGCGCATGAATAACAATTTTCTGATCACCCGTCAAAATTTCAACTCTATAACTTCCATTCGCATTACCGGTATCAAGCGGGCTTAGAGCGAAGTTAGCGAAGCTATTTCCACCACCTCCGAGCTCAACCGGTGTTCTGTAATATCTTTGCGCCTTTGCTGCGAGATTAGAAAGATCGGTTGAGATAGCACTTCTGTTGGCGTCAACTGCGCTGCTCTTGAACATTGAAATACCAACAGCAATTGCAATTCCAACTATGATGACGCCAAGGACGATGAGTAAAAGTTGCTGCTGACCCATATTAATTACCTCCCGAATTTAATTTTAGTTTTTAATTTTATTTTAAAGCACAAGATACTTAAAAGAACGACCTCTCTAACCCAAAGATAACCTTATATTTTGTAAAAGTCAAGTCTTTTCGTCTACACTTATAATAGAATACAAACTTTTGTGCCACAAATCACAATTTCAAAATTGATTAAAAATCAAAGCAAATAACACTGCCAATTTGCCTTTTTCTACACACCCTTGAAATTTTTACAAATACTCTCTGCTACACTTCATTACACTAAAACGGCTTAAACACAGCAAGAAAAACAATCACGATAAACACACCAAGATTCACATATGCATAAGTCTCAATCGCCTTATTTATCTTTAAGAGCTCCTCGGATGGAATTGCCTTGGATTCTAAAATACTTTCCCGTTTTGAAATATATTTCACCCCAACAAAAATTCCAGATATAACAAACCACAAGAACAAAATCAGTTTAACAATTAACCATCTTGGAGCGCCACCAATTGATATCCAGTTGTAAATTCCAGTAATTATAGCCAAAATTCCACCGACACGAGCAAGCCTTGAAAAATTTAATGATAATTTATGCAAACTAAAACTATTCTCTTTTCTCAGTGCTGACTCAACCACTGGAAAACCAAAAGCAGAAACTGCTATGAGCATAGCTGATAAGATGTGAAAGAAAAGCGAAATTTTCAGGGCAAGATACATAAGATTTAAGCCTAATTATATTTTTAGCCTGGTTAATCTTTCAACGACGCGATGTATATTTCAACATCGCGAATCTTTGCGAAATTTGGATAATCTTTTTTTATCCTCTCGTATAATCTAAGTGCTTTTTCTCTTTCGCCAGCAAGTTTATAATTTCTTGCAGCATTATAAAGATATTCGGGAACAAGTATATTTTCCCTGAACCTTTGTGCTGCCTTTTCGAAATACTCTCCAGCCTTTTTATATTCCCCCTTTATCTCATAGATAGACGCAATCCCAGCAAGTGAAGCCGAGAACAAAAGTTTATCATTTCCATCGTACTTTTTGAAATACTTTAAAGCGTTATCGTAATCACCAAGCATAAAATATGCACTTGCAAGATAATAAGTTGCTATTTCTCCAGCATCCGTTCCACCGTAATTTTCGACAATATACTTCAATCCCTGTATATTCCGCTGTGGAATCCCATCAATTGCAGTTTTATAATCACCGTTGTCATAATAGCCTATAATTTTTGAAAGGAGTGCTTCTGCTCTCTCATTTTCAGCCTTAACATTGTTTCTGTAAATAATTATCCCAGCAACTATAATAATTACACCAGTTAAGATATAGCTTAAAATTTTTTTGTTTTTCTCAACGAACTCACGAGCTTTATAATATGTCAACACAAGTTTATCCTCTTTTAACTCTTGCTTTTTCAATTTCTTTCGTGGTTTTAGCATGATGATATGTCTTTGTGTTTTTGTAAATTTATTTAAATATGCAAAATTTTAAGAGATAAATCAAAATTCTCTCATCGAGCTTTTATTACGCCATCAGAATAAATTGGTAAAATTGGTATCGAATCAACAGAAGAAGCAATTTTTAAATCCTCCTCAAAGCCAAGGCTAATTAAAAATTTACCATGTTCACTTTCTCCTAACATTTTCAATAAGTTCTTTTTGTATGTCTTGTAAAGTTTTAACGCAGCAATTGCTGAATCGCTCAAGTTAAGGTTCTTTTTCGATTTGCCCTTTGTAAGCAAAAAGGTTATCATCCCACCACACACTGCATCTTCGATGCAAAAACGGTTTAGTTTGCCCGAACAGAGAATCAAAACATCGTTGCCATTTTCACTGGCAAACTTTACAGCTTCAGATATATTCACAAATCCAACTATTAGCGAATATTTGGCATATTTTGTTTTTGTTATCGCAATTGAGCCATTTGTGCTCGCGTAAATCAAAGTTTTACCTTTAACTTTTTCTTCGGTGTATTCAAGTGGAGAGTTGCCAAGATGAAAGCCATCAATTATTTCCCCACCTCTTTCCCCACATAAAAGAAACGAACCTTCTTCAAGCGTTGATGCATACTTAACTGCACTTTCAACGGATGCTGCTGGAATTATAACCCTTGCCCCATTTTTTAATGCGGTTGCAATTGTTGTAGAGGCTCTCAAAACATCGACCACCAAGACAGTTTTATTTTGCAGGCTTAACTCATCTTGAACTTGCAAGGGTGTGAAAAATACATCTATATTCATCCCGAAGCCAAATTTTGTTTTACCTTGCTCTATTTGGAACAAATGGAAGATTTACAATTACAGCTGTTAACTCTTTTCCACGAGCATTGACTGATATTCTTTCGCCTGGATTTGAGAATTTAATATCAACATACCCCATCCCTATCCCCTTTTCAAGAATTGGGGAAAAAGTTCCGCTCGTGACATAACCAACTTTCTCACCATCTTTAAAGATTTCATACCCATGCCTCGGTGGAATTCTTTCATCAACGACCGTAAAGCCGACGAGTTTTCTCTTGAGCCCTTCATTTTTAATGCGAAGCAAACTTTCACGACCGATGAAATCACCTTTATCTAACTTTACAATCCAGTCAAGCCCTGCTTCAAGTGGGTTTGTGGTTTGATCAATATCGTTTCCATAAAGCATATAACCCATTTCAGTTCTAAGGGTGTCCCGTGCACCAAGTCCTGCAGGACCTATGCCAAACTCTTTACCAGCTTCCATAACGGCAGTCCACACCTTTTTGCAAATCTCGGGATCTGCTTCAAAATAAAGTTCAAACCCAAGTTCACCCGTATATCCAGTCCTTGAAATTATCATATCAACCCCTGCAAGTTTTCCCTTGACGAAATGATAATATTTAATCTGGCTCAGATCAACACCCGTTAATTTCTGTAAAGTTAAAAGAGACTTTGGACCTTGGACAGCGAGCAGAGCAACTTCATCACTTATGTTTTCAAAATTGACATCACCATCAAGATGTTTTTTCATCCATTCAAAGTCCTTTTCTATGTTTGCTGCGTTTACAACAACCATATACGAATCGCCAAGATTATAAATTAAAAGGTCATCAACTATTCCACCATCTTCATAGCACATCGCTGAATATTGAGCTCTCCCTGGGGTAAGTTTTGAGACATCATTAACCGTCAATTTTTGCAGGAAACCCAATGCGTCTTTTCCGCTTACCCTAAATTCTCCCATATGAGAGACATCAAACACACCAACCGATTCGCGCACGCGTTTATGCTCGACTATTATTCCATCATATTGAATCGGCATTTCATAGCCAGCAAAAGGTGCTATTTTTGCGCCAAGTTCCAAATGAATTTCATAAAATGGGGTGCGTTTCATAACCTTTGCTCCTTTTATTTAACTTTTTCAAATTTTTTCTCAAGCTCCAACTGCGCCTTTCTCCAGTCCTCAAGAAATCTTTCAAGGCCAATATCAGTAAGCGGATGTTTTATCATTTGTTCAAGAACTTTAAATGGCATTGTGACAACATCCGCACCTATCAAACCAGCCTCAACAACATGCATCGGATGTCTAACGCTTGCGACAAGAACCTTCGTCTCAAAATTATAATTCTTGTAAATTTGAACGATCTGTTTGACCAGGTTCATTCCATCACTTGATATATCATCGAGACGACCAATGAACGGACTTATGTAATAAGCTCCAGCTTTTGCAGCAAGGATCGCTTGGGTAGGCGAAAAACAAAGTGTGACATTTGTCCTTATTCCCTCAGATTTTAAGAACTTAACAGCTTTTAAACCATCCTTTATCAAGGGAATTTTCACAACGATGTTATCAGCAAGCCTCGCAAGCTCTCTTGCTTCCTTAACCATTCCATCAAAGTCGGTTGATATAACCTCAGCGCTAACATCACCATCAACAATAGCACATATCTCCTGGATAAGCTCTTTAAAATCTCTTTTCTCCTTCGCAATCAAACTCGGATTAGTTGTGACGCCATCAAGTATCCCCCAGCTGGCGGCTTCTTTTATTTCTTCCAAATTCGCTGTGTCAAGAAAAATTTTCATTTTAAAATTCCTCTTTTTTATTTTGGTTTTCCTTTGGAATAGGAGTTGGGGCAACGCTTGTCTCAGTAAATTCTTTTCCAGTTTTAGCAGAAATGACTTTAAATTCCTCTACTGAAAGAGTTGGATCGGGCTCAACCTTAATCAAAACAAAATATTTAGCCATAAGTTTTAAAATTTTAAACTTGCCTTTTAAGCTCGATTTCACATAGCTTGCAACAGTGGGATGCAGTTTTAAAATAAGCTTTCTTTCACTTGAATCACTTGAAATTGCCTTGAACTTAGCAAACCATCTTTCAACTCTCTTAAAGATTAAATTTCTAAGGAAAATTGTTCCAGTCCCTGCACAGGTTGGGCATGGCTCGCTAAACTTCTCAAACACGCTCGGCCTTACCCTCTGCCTTGTAATTTGAATCAACCCAAACTCGGTCATTGGTAAAACAGTGACTTTTGCTCTATCTTTTTTGAACTCCTTGCGGAGTTCATCAAATAAGCGCTTTTTACTTTTTTCATCTTCCATATCAATAAAATCAACAACAATCAATCCACCTATATCTCTTAACCTTAATTGTCTCACAATCTCCCTCGCAGCATCAAGATTAATTCTTAACGAAACTTGCTCCTGATTTTGCCTTGGGGCATATCTACCTGTATTCACATCGATAACGGTCATTGCCTCTGTTTGCTCAATTAAAATATAAGCTCCACCACGAAGGTAAATTTTCCTGCCAAGCGAATTTTCGATCTCTCTATTTATTCCATATTTCTCAAAAATGTCCTCAGTTTCATCAAGTTCAATTTTATCAACTATGTCAGGTGCTGCCCATCTTGCGTATGCAACAACTTCACGGAAGAGAGATTTTGAATCGATGACAACTTTTTCAACATCTTTAGTTAAAAGGTCGCGCATCACACTTGATGTGACACTGAGATCTTTATAAAGCAAAGCTGGGGGTTTTTCATTAGGTAACATCTTTTCTATCTTTTCCCATGTTAGTATCAATTGCTCAAGCTCGCCTCGCAATGTCTTGGTATCCTTCCCCTCAGCTGCAGTTCTAACTATGACACCATATCCATTGGGAAGAAGTGCTTTGATTATATTTCTTAATCTTCGCCTTTCCCTTTGATTTAAAATTTTTCTTGATATCCCAATTTTGTTCTCCATAAAAGGCATTAAAACAAGAAATCGTCCTGGCAAAGTTATTCGTGTTGTAACACGCGCCCCCTTTCTACCGAGCGGTTCTTTTATTACCTGAACGAGAATTGGTTGTCCCTTCTTAAGAAGATGAGATTTGCTGGGTGCGTAGGTTTCAGCGGTTCCCAATCTCTGCGTTGTAGAAACTGGTTGTAATAATTTTAACTCCCCCTCTTCGGTGGATTCTTTTACCGTTTCAGTGCCAGCCTCAGCAACTTCATCAATGCTGGTATCATCCCCAAGGAGATCCGCGTACTCTTCAATAGATGTTTTATCGATATCAGCAAAGTGAAGAAACGCATCTTGCTTCTGCCCAATATCTATAAAAGCCGCTTTTATCCCAGGTAAAACTCTCGCAACCCTGCCAAGGTAAATATCACCAACCATTCTCCCCTGCTTAGGATTTTCAAAGAACAGTTCAGCGAGTTGGCCATCTTCAAGAACTGCTATACGCGTTTCTTTTTTCCGCGTGCTGATATAAATTTCCTTCCTCATGATAATAAACCCCTATTTTGTTTTCTTCTACATTATCTTCGATCGGGTCAATAATAACACCATTTTCCCAAATGAATTGACCCGTTCGTTCAATTTTTAGTTCTCTGATTTCATTTTCATTTAAACCCAAAAGAATTTTAAGAATCGAATCAACCCGTGGCATAACCCCGTTCTCATCGCGAACAATCTTTAATCTAAAACCATCATCCTCGACATAAATTCCAGCGATATATTTGCGAACATTGATAGTTTTCACCTTTCCATCTTGAGTGACTTTATCGATTAAAACTTCATCCTTGGAAAGTAAAAGTTCAACCTGAGTTTGAAGATTTTCAGAAGTGTAATAAACTTTGTACTCAAAAAGATTGATTTGTTTATCGAGCGATTTCTTTTGTTTGGGTATCCTTTTTATCGCAAGGATTCGCATCCCGTTGGGGAGATTAAAAGCAAGTCGTTCTTTAATCTCATCTGGATCGAGAAATTCTTCAAGCTCAAAATCAAGAAATTCACATAAACTTGAATAACCAATTGGAAGTGGTGCTGAAAATGAGAACTTTGGATGAGGATGAAAGCCTTGGGTATACGCAACTTTTAAATTCGCTTTTCTAAAAATACGATTGAAAAGACGAATCAAATCAAGGTGCGAGATGTATCTTAAATCCCCTTCCTTTGTATATTTCATCCTGTAGACAAAAGTTTGAACTTTAACATTACTTCTTTGATATGATTTATCAATCCAAATAGTCTCCTCACCGATGCTTAAGACTTCCCCATCCCGTGCACCCTTCACATCTTTATCAATTTGCTCTCTTATTAACATCTTTATCGTTTTAAAATCACAAGCTCCACAAGCATGGCATATATCTTCAGGTCTACAATCAGGTATCATCGCCTCTTTGTAAGCTTTTTGCCTGTCCCTCCATAAAAATTTTTTCAAAACACCCATAAAAATATGATCCCATGGGAAGACCTCATCTTTATCATATTCACGAGTGTAATCTTCAACCCTTAGCCCATTTTCATTCAATGCTTCAAGCCACAAATCAAAGTTCATTTTATCAGTCCAAGCATCAAACTTCGCACCTTTTCTCCAAGCAGAATAAATCACATCAGATATTCTTCTATCACCCCGCCCAAGAATTGTTTCAAGCGTTGTCACTCGTGGATCTCGAATGTCAAGTCTTATATTTTTACATTTATTCTTCGATCTCAAATATCTTGTTTTATCAATGAGCTCTTCGATCGAATTTTGTCTTTCCCACTGAAATGGGGTATGCGGCTTGGAGAAAACGGGGAAACGGAAACATGAACTTCCATATTATAGACTTTTTTCCTTTGGGCAATCTTCACAACATTTTCAGCAATTCTTAAAATTCCATCGAGATCCTCATAAGTTTCGGTCGGAAGTCCCATCATAAAGTAAAGTTTCACAAGGCGCCATCCATAGTCAATAGCTATTTCAACCGCTCGATAGAAATCGTCCTCGGAACTTTGTTTATTTATAACTCTACGCAACCTTTCCGTTCCAGCCTCAGGAGCAAAAGTAAGACCGCTTGCGCCACCCTCACGGGCAAATTTTGCAATCCCCTTTGTATATGTCTGCGGGCGAAGCGATGGGAAACTCGGCGAAACCTTCTTTTCAGTGATAAGTTCGTAACTTCTACTCATAAGCTCAGGCAACAGAGAATAATCAGAGGTTGAAAGCGAAACAAACGACATCTCTTCATAGCCAGTATTTTCAATCACAGTTTTCGTCTCGTTGATTAAATCGTCAACAGCTCTTTCTCGTACAGGTCTATAAATCATTCCAGCATTACAAAACCTACAACCCTGCGTGCATCCCCTCATTATCTCAAGTTGAAACCTATCATGCACAATCTCAACTAAAGGGACAACAGGTTTATCAGGGTAATATTCAGGTTTTAACTCAGGAACAACATTCCTTTTAATAGGAAGAGGGAGTTCATCAAAAAGTTTTTTAACACCTTTTAATTTCCCGTTTTCGTAAATCGGTTCATAAAACTTGGGAACATAAACACCTTGCAAAGTTTTTGCAGATTCAAATAAAATTTCATCTCTCTTTCTTCTCTCTTTTTTCATTCTATATACAATTTCAAGAAACGCAGGCAGAAGATTTTCCCCATCCCCAAGAAGAAAGACATCAATGAACGCAGACATCGGCTCCGGATTACAAGCAACTGGACCACCGGCAATAACTATGGGATCTTCTTCAGATCTATCTTTTGAAAAAATTGGTATTCCCCCAAGTTCAAGCATATTCAAAATGTTCGTATAGTGAAGCTCATATTGTAAAGTGAAACCAACGACATCAAAAAGCTTAAGAGGTCTTTTGGTCTCAAGGGAATACAGAGGAATCTTTTCCCGTCGCATTATCTCTTCGGCATCCACCCATGGGGCATAAACCCGTTCGGCACTTGCCCACGGTATCTTGTTCACAATATTGTACAAAATTTTAAACCCAATATATGACATTCCTATATCGTAAATATCGGGGAAACACAGGGCAATTTTAACCTGTGCTTCCGGCTTGACGACAATGTTAAACTCATTTCCTATATATCTTCCAGGCTTTTCAACAAATGGCAGAATCTTTCTTTCTACATCCATTTTAACTTTAAACAATCTATCCTCAAACTCCATCATATTCCTTTAAGTTTTTATTCCTGTTCCCTTACTTTACACTCAAAAATACGAAAAAATTATAAGTATTGCAAAAATTTTGTTTTTGGGTTTATTTTTCTGAATTTTGAGACAAGGAACGAAAATTTAAAGAAGGTGAAAAATGGAAAAATTTGTAATCATCGGAGGTCAAAAGCTCTCTGGGACAGTTGAGATCAGTGGAGCCAAA
Source organism: Candidatus Kryptonium thompsonii (assembly GCF_001535985.1). Taxonomy (NCBI): domain Bacteria; kingdom Pseudomonadati; phylum Candidatus Kryptoniota; genus Candidatus Kryptonium; species Candidatus Kryptonium thompsonii. The sequence continues at coordinate 21,253 of NZ_CZVS01000066.1, forward strand.
AACTCAGTCCTTGCTTTAATGCCAGCGACAATTCTTGCCAGCGGAACTTACAAAATTTATAACACCCCCGACCTTAGGGATGTAAAAACGATGAGCCAAGTTTTAATGGAAATGGGGGTTGATGTTAAATTTGAAAATCATGTTTTGACAATCAATACGGAAAACATATCAAAGTTTGAAGCTCCTTACGAACTTGTGAAGAAAATGAGAGCATCAATCTATGTCCTTGGTCCGCTTGTTGGAAGGTTTGGTTATGCCCGTGTTTCCCTGCCCGGCGGTTGTGCCTGGGGTCCAAGGCCTGTTGATCTGCATATCGAAGGAATTCGAAAACTTGGCGCTGAAGTTGAACTTGATGCTGGTTATATCGTCGCAAAAGCAAAACAACTAAAAGGCGCAAAAATTCATTTCGATAAACCAAGCGTCGGCGCAACGGGAAACATCATGATGGCTTCCGTGCTTGCAAAAGGGACAACAGTGATTGAAAACGCTGCAAAAGAACCCGAAATCGTCCAACTTGGTGAGTTTTTAATTTCAATGGGTGCAAGAATAAATGGTCTGGGGACAGACAAAATTGAAATCGAAGGCGTTGATGCACTTCATCCTGCGGATATTGTAACCATACCAGATAGAATTGAAGCCGGAACTTTTCTCGTTGCTGGAGCGATAACAGGCGGACGGATCAAGGTTGAAAAATGCAATCCTTCGCACTTTGAGGCGCTTCTTCTTAAACTTGAAGATGCAGGGTGCCATCTAAATATTGGAGCAGACTTTGTTGAAATTGAGGCTCCCGACGAAATTAAACCAGTTGATGTTACAACCGCCGTGTACCCCGGATTCCCAACAGATATGCAGGCACAATGGATTGCACTTATGTCGATTGCAAATGGGACATCAGTTATAACAGAGACAATTTTTTACGACAGATTCAAACATGTGCCAGAGCTTGTTCGTCTTGGGGCAGATATTGAGGTAAATGAAAATGTAGCGATTGTAAGAGGTGTCAAAAAACTTAAGGGGACGAAGGTGATGTCGACAGATTTGAGGGCAAGCGCATCGTTAATTTTGGCGGGGCTTGTCGCAGAGGGACGAACTGAGGTTCTAAGGATTTATCACATAGACAGAGGCTACGAGCATATTGAGAAAAAACTTCAGCAGCTTGGAGCCCAGATATGGAGAGAAAAAACGGATGAATTTTAAAGGAACTTTATTCAAATTTAATCCGTCATAATTTCGGAATATGAACAAACAATTTGAGACACTTGATGAAGTTGAAATCGTACAGTTGGCAAAGGACGGCGATGAAAAGGCATTTGAGTTCATAGTTAAAAAATATCAAAACAAGGTTGCGAATTTAATCTTTAAAATAATTGGCGATGCAAGTATTGTTGAAGATCTAACGCAGGAGGTGTTTTTAAGAGTGATCGAATCGCTAAAAGAATATAAATTTGGCTCTGCCCTTTATACATGGATTTACAGGATTACGGTCAACATCTGCATTGATGAAATCCGGAGAAGGCAACGTTCAAGAGCTTATTCCCTATCAGATGTATTAAGCCAGAATCCAAAAGCGGAGCCATCGCATTCACATGTGGAAAAAACAGTTGAACAAAAAGAGATGAGAGAAATAATCGAAGAAGCGATTTCAAAGCTTCCGCCTGAGTATAAAACAGCTTTAATTCTGCGTGAGTTTGAAGATTTACCCTATGAAGAAATAGCAAGGGTTCTTAAAATTAGAGTTGGCACTGTAAAATCAAGGATTTTCAGAGCAAGAAAGCTTTTAGCTGAACATTTAAAAGAATATAAGGACCTTTTAAAATGAGGCACGCAAAAATCAAAAAACTCGTTTCAGAATACATCGACGGCGAACTAAAAAATAATATCGAACTGGTCAAAGAACACATAAAAACTTGTGAAGAATGCGCACAACTTTTTAGGCTTCACTCTCTTGTCAGAGAAACTCTGAAAGAGAACACAATTGAAGTTTCGCCGTATTTATTTACAAGGATACAAGCAAAGCTTAAAGAGCGGAAATCTCAACAGCCCTTGTGGGATTATATAATTGGCTTCTCAAAAGAGCTTGCTGTCGTCTTGATTTTGATTTTTATGCTTTTGTTGGGCATTGAATTAATTTCAAGTCGATCTTCAGTTAAAATCGAAGAAGCCATTTTAAGCGAATCACCGTCAATTCAAAAGGTTATTTCATCTGGTGGAGATCTAACAAAAGATGATGTTCTTGAACTAACACTATCAAATGGGAAAAGAAAATGAGCAACAAAACCAAAGCAATAATAGTTATACTTGGATGCATTATAATAGGCTTCATCCTTGGAGTCTTAGCGGATAGATTACTTTTTCTCAAATATCATCCCAGAAAACCTGGATTGAAGGAGTATCGAAAGGAACTCATCAAAAAATTGAACTTGAATCAAACTCAACAAGTTCGGCTTGATTCAATTTTAAGTTGGTCTCAAATAGAATTTAAAAATTTAAGCAAAGAATTTCGCCCGAAATATGATTCCCTAAAAAACGCACTTCGTGATTCAATCAAATCTATTTTGAACCCAGATCAAATTGAAAAGTTTGAAAAGATGATGAAAGAAATAGAAAAAAATGGTCGGAGGTAAACAGCAATGAGACGAAAAATAACTCGCATTTTCATAATTGTAGCCGTTTTAATAGCCGCTGGACTTGCGGTGGCTTTTTATTTCAACAATAGAAAATCAGGAACGCTACCGCTCAAGACATCGAAAGTAGACACAGGAAATATTGAGGTATATGTCACAACAACTGGGACATTAAATCCTGTCACGCTTGTTCAAGTTGGGACACAGGTATCTGGAACGATTGCAAAGATATATGTTGATTTCAATGATGTTGTAAAAAAAGGTCAAATAATAGCCCAAATTGATTCTACTTTTCTTGCGGCACAGGTTAAAGACGCGGAGGCTCAAGTTGAAAGAGCAAAGGCTCAAGTAAACCAGGCGCAACGAGACTTAAATAGAATAAAAGAACTTTACGCCAAAAATCTTGTTTCCCAAGCTGATTATGATCAAGCGTTAACAAATTATGAAACTGCACTTGCGCAGTTGAAGTCAGCCGAGGCTCAGCTTGAAAGAGCCCGGGTAAACTTGAAGTATTCAACAATTTACTCACCGATAGATGGAATTGTTATTTCTAGAAATGTCGATGTCGGTCAAACCGTCGCCGCAAGTTTACAAGCCCCAACCCTTTTCACAATAGCAAACGATTTGAGAAAGATGAGAGTTGAGGCAAATGTAGATGAAGCAGATATAGGGAAAGTTAAACCGGGTCAAATCGTATATTTCACAGTTGATGCATATCCTGAAGAAACATTCACCGGAAAAGTTTCGCAAGTTCGACTTCAGCCGATAAATGTTCAAAATGTGATAAATTACACCGTGATCATAGATGTTGACAACAAGGATTTGAAATTAAAGCCAGGTATGACTGCAAATGTTAAAATTTTAATTGAAAAGCGCGAGAATGTGTTGAGACTTCCAAATCTTGCATTAAGGTTTAAACCTGATCCTGCGGATAAACGCTTTGCAAAAGCGATGGAAGAGATGCAGAAAAGAAGAGAAGAATTTATGAGACGAAGGCAACAAGAAGGTGGACCAGGATTTCCAAATCAAGCGCCACAGGGTCAAGGTGAACAAAGATTTGGTGGTTTCCCTGGTGGGGGTTCACCAGGAGGCGGAAATAGAGCAATAATCTGGATTCTTGATGAAAACAAAAATCCCAAACCAGTCTTCGTAAGAACTGGAATAACTGATGGAAACTATACTGAGGTTGTGGGTGGAAATCTTAAAGAAGGTGACGAAGTAATAACTGGCTATGTTTTCCAAACTGCGGCAGGAAATAATCCATCAACCCCACAACCATTCCAGTTCAGAGGAAGAACGCCATTTTAATTTCGGATAAAAAAGCAAATAATTTTTGGGGAAAATTGAGGTTTTTAAAATTTCGCTTTTTTGCGATCCTTTTTCTTGCCTTTAATTTGTGTTTTGTTTATATTTAAGTGCGAAAAATTAATAATTCAACATAAGGAGATAAAGAATGAAGAAAGGAATTCATCCGCCTTATAAGAAGACGGTAATTGCGTGCGTTTGTGGAAATACTTTTGAGACAAGGTCGACCGTAGGTGGAGTTATTAAAGTTGAGATTTGTTCCAATTGTCATCCTTTTTTCACCGGAAAGCAGAAGTTCGTCGACACTGCAGGAAGAGTTGAACGTTTCATGAAGCGCTATGGAAAAGATTATCAAAAGGTCAAAGGTGAGTAATCATAATTTTAACTTTAACTTTTGGAAAATTTCAAAGGGAAGGATATAAGCCTTCCCTTTTTTGTTTTTCTAGGAAAACTTTAACCTAAAAAATAAAAAATAAAACAAAAACTAAATTGGAGGAATCAAATGCTTGTAATTGTCAAGGAAGATTACGATGCAATGAGCAAAGAAGCAGCCAAAATTGTGGCTGATAGGATTCGCAGAAAACCAAATTTAGTTCTTGGTCTTGCAACTGGTAGCACACCGCTTGGACTTTACAAAGAACTTATAAGGATGCACAAGGAGGAAGGTCTTGACTTTTCAAAAGTTGTAACATTTAACCTTGATGAGTACATCGGACTTCCGCCAACCCATGATCAAAGCTATCATTATTTTATGTGGGAAAATTTCTTCAAACATATCAACATTAACCCAGCAAATGTGCATATACCACAGGGAATGTTTGGAGATCTCAAAATAAGCCCATATGAAACGGATCCAAAGGTTGAAGCTTATTGTCAATGGTATGAGGAGCAGATTAAAAAATTCGGTGGAATTGATTTGCAAATCCTTGGCATAGGTGCCAATGGGCACATCGCCTTCAATGAACCAGGTTCATCGCTTGGCTCAAGAACGAGAATTAAAACATTGACTGAAAAAACAAGGCAAGATAATTCAAGATTTTTCAAAAGCATTGACGAAGTTCCTAAGTATGCGATAACCATGGGAATTGGAACAATTATGGAAGCAAAGGAAGTCATTTTGCTGGCAAGCGGTGAAAACAAAGCAGATGCTGTAAAAGCAGCCGTTGAAGGTCCAATAACTGCTATGTGTCCAGCTTCAATGTTGCAAATGCACAGGAAAGCAATTATAATTGTTGATAAAAAAGCTGCTTCTAAACTTTCGGCAGAATTCGTCTATTATGGGTAAAAACAATTCCCCCTGGATTTTATCAATCCAGGGGTGTTCTTTAACAACAAAAACAAATTCAAATTAAAACTATGAACATCTGTATATTTGAAGATGAAAAATACAGAAAACTTTTGCCACTTGTTTATTTCAGGCCTGTTTACGAACTGCGATGTGGAATCAGTTTATTGATGGATAAAATCATACGAAGTTTCTCTAACCCAACCGTAATACTTCATGCGAGGGATTACTTAACAGATGTCTTGAAACGAAGCTATCCAAGTTTTTATGTCAATGAACTTCCAAACGCCGTAAAACAAGTCCTTTTCATCAACGGAAGAGTTTTAGCGGATCCACACTTTGCTGACAAGTTTAAATATAACGGCAAGGATGTTGCTTATGTCAAGGGTGATGATGTAGTTGCATTCTGGGCCACTGGCGAAAATATTCAAAAGTTTAAGGAAAAATTTGGTAAACCATTTTCAAAGAAAGATTTCGATGACTTCGAAAAAATTGAAGTTAATGTAAAATTAATAACTTATCCGTGGGAACTTGTAAACAACAACGGTGAACAGATAGCGGTTGACTTTAACATTTTAACAGAAGGAAAACCTAAAAAATTGGGGAAAATCTACGACGGAGTTCACCTTTTAAATGAACATTTCATTCATATTGATGAAGGGGCGAAGATAAAACCTGGTGTTGTTCTTGATGCTGAAAACGGTCCAATCTACATAGGTAAAAACGCAAAAATACTGCCAAATGCGGTAATTGAAGGACCTGCATATATTGGTGATGATAGCCTTATAAAAGTTTCAGCAAAAATTTATGAGAACACAAGTATAGGTCCTGTGTGCAAAGTTGGGGGCGAGGTTGAGGCATCGATAATTCATGCATATTCAAACAAACAGCACGAGGGATTTATAGGGCACTCATACCTTGGGACTTGGGTTAACATTGGAGCTGATACAAATAACAGTGATTTAAAGAACGATTATGGAAATGTCAAAGTTTACATTGATGGTGAATTGATTGATAGCGGTTCTATGTTTGTTGGCTTAACGATGGGTGATCATTCAAAAAGCGGAATAAATTTGATGTTCAACACCGGAACTGTTGTTGGGGTTAGCTGTAACATCTACGGAGCTGGGTTACCTCCAAAGTTTATCCCTTCATTTTCATGGGGTGGTGCTGAAGATGGATTTGTCACATATAGAATTGACAAAGCGATAGAGGTTGCTAAAAGAGTAATGGCAAGAAGAAAAGTTCAGTTTACAGAAATTGATGAGAAACTTTTTAGGAAAATTTTTGAACTGACCCAGGACGAAAGAGAAAGGAACGGGGTAAAAGACTAACTAACTTCCGCCCCCGGTATGGGGGCTTTTTTTATTTCTACCCTCATTTTGCTATATTATTAAAAACAAATTCAATCAAACTCTCACACCATGGAAATAAACATTCTTTTTATAGGCGATGTCGTCGGAGAGCCCGGTTTAAGAATAGTTGAAATGCTTCTCCCAAACTTCAAAAGGGAATATAAGATAGATTTTTGCATTGCGAATGGTGAAAATCTCGCGGATGGCAAGGGTATAACACCTGAAACGGCGCAACGACTTTTTAATGCAGGTGTTAATGTTATAACAACGGGAAATCACGTTTGGGATAAATTACAACAAGTAAAAGATTATCTTATAGCTGAGCCAAATATCTTGCGACCACTAAATTATCCGAAGGGAACTTACGGTAAAGGTTATGTCATTTATAACCTTCAAAATGGTAAAGGAAAGGTTGCTGTAGTAAATTTACAGGGTAGAATTTTTCTCTACCCCATCGATTGCCCATTTAGAACGATGGAAATGGCTCTCGCTAAAATTGCAAAGGAGACGAAAGTTATAATTGTCGATATGCATGCCGAGACAACAGCTGAAAAGATGGCTATGGGATGGTATCTTGATGGAAGGGTAAGCGCAGTAATTGGAACACATACGCACATTCCAACAATAGATGCAAGGATTTTACCAAACGGAACTGGATATATAACAGATGTTGGGATGACAGGACCTTATGACTCCGTGATTGGAATGGAAAAGCGTACATCAATTTTGAGATTTTTGTATCAAACACCGCACAAATACGAAGTTGCTCAAAATGATGTAAAATTCTCTGCGGTATTTCTCTGCGTCGATTCCAAAACTGGAAAAGCTTTGAAAATTGAAAATATCATCTATCCAGAATTCAATAGAACAATAAATGAAGGAGCACTTCAAAATGCCAGCACAAATAATCGATGGGAAGAAAATCTCTGAAGAAATTAAACAAGAAATAAAACTACAAGCTGAAGCACTTTACAACGAGACCGGAGTAATTCCGGGACTTGCCTTTATACTTGTTGGAGATAACCCAGCTTCTCAAGTTTATGTAAAAATGAAAGGAAAAGCCTGTGAAGAACTTGGTTTTTACTCCATAACCTTAAAATTGCCAGCTGAAACAACAGAAAACGAGTTAATTGAAAAAATTAACGCGTTTAATTCCGATCCAAAAATACATGGAATTCTCGTGCAGCTTCCACTTCCATCTCACATAGACGAGCAGAAAATTTTGCAAGCGATCAACCCTGTGAAAGATGTTGACGGCTTTCATCCGATAAATGTTGGCAAACTTGTAATTGGGCTTGATACCTATCCACCTTGCACGCCAGCAGGAATTCAGGAGCTCTTGAAGAGAAGTGGTATTAATCCAGCTGGAAAGCACGTTGTTATAGTTGGAAGAAGTAATATTGTTGGCAAACCTATCGCAAATATACTACTTCAAAAAAAGGAATGGGCAAACGCAACTGTAACAATATGTCATACCGGAACAAAAGATATTTCTTATTTTACGAAACAAGCTGACATTCTTATAGCTGCAATGGGAAAACCTGAATTTATAAAAGGTGATATGATCAAACCTGGAGCCATCGTAATAGATGTTGGTGTTAATCGCGTTGAAGATCCAAGTTCAGAAAAAGGTTATAAACTTGTCGGCGATGTTCATTTCGAATCGGCATATGAAGTCGCAGGAGCTATAACGCCTGTTCCAGGCGGCGTTGGTCCAATGACAATCGCCATGCTAATGAAAAACACATTAAAAGCTGCATTGGTTCAAGTTAAAGCAAAGCATTTTTCAAATTAAATTAGTTATCCCTTGGAAAAAGCATTTTTCATATCTGATGTTCACCTTGGATATGGCGGAAAGGAAATTAATCGTGCAAAAGAGATAGAGCTTGTTCGCTTTCTTGACCATGTTGGTGAAAACTCGAAAAAACTTTTCATCCTTGGTGACTTTTTTGATGTTTGGTTTGAATACAAACTTGCCATTCCGAAGGGTTTCACGCGCGTTTTAGGGAAACTTGCAGAGCTTTCAGATAACGGAGTTGAAATTTTTTATGTGCTTGGCAATCATGATTTTTGGGTTAGGGATTATTTTGAAACAGAGTTTGGGGCAAAGGTTTTCAAAGATGAGTTAGAGATCGAAATCAACGGAAAGAAATTTTACATTGTACACGGCGATGGACTTTCAAAAAATGATAAAGGTTATCAAATCTTGAGAAAAATTTTGAGAAACAAGGTAAATATCGCTCTTTTCTCCTTGATTCATCCCGACCTTGGGCTTTGGCTTGCGGGAACATCTTCAAGGAAAAGCCGAGAGCACTCGATGAACAGGGATTCGCGCAATGATGAAAAGGAAGCGATTGAATTTGCAAAGATGAAAATTGAAGAAGGTTTTGATTATGTTGTTATGGGACATCTTCATATGCCAGCGACTTTAAAAAATTGGAAATGGTTTTTATATCAATACTGGCGATTGGCTTTGGAACTTTACCTATGGCGTCTTTTCTGATGAATTTGAAATAAAAAAATGGAAGTTTACAGATGAAAAGGCTCAGAGACTACTTCAAAAGTGAAATTGACAGAGAAAGATACTTCAATGATCCTGAATATAGGAGACAAATTTTAAAAAAGTTAAAACAGAGCGAAAAAATAAGAACAATAATTTTAATTTCGTTGGCACTTTCGTTTACCGCATATCTTATTTATCTTGTCATCGGACTCCCTTCGCTTCAACAACTTGAAAATCCAACACCGGAGCTTGCTACAAAAGTTTATTCCTATGATGGTGAACTCCTTGGGCAGTTTTACATTAAGCAAAGAGCGTATACCCCTATTGATAGCATTCCCAAAAATCTAATCAACGCTTTAATTGCAACCGAAGACAGAAAATTTTACAGGCATTGGGGAATTGATTTTGATAGAGTTTTAAAAGCTATGGTTAAAAATATTTTAAGTTTTAAAATTCGCGAAGGAGCAAGCACAATAACTCAACAACTCGCGAGAAATCTTTACCTATCTCAAGAGCTTTCTCTCACAAGAAAAATCAGAGAAGCGATAACCGCAATTCAAATAGAGCGGAACTATACGAAGGAAGAAATTCTCGAGATGTATTTGAACATCGCTTACTTCGGCATGAGCGCTTATGGGGTTGAATCCGCATCTTTTGTTTACTTTGGAAAAAGTCCAAGGGAGTTAACACTTGCGGAATGTGCGCTTTTAGTTGGGATGCTAAGATCACCGGCAAGATATAATCCGTTTGAATATCCAGACAGAGCTATAAAGATCCGTGATGTTGTTCTAAAAAATATGCTCATCACTGGTTTCATAACCGAAGAAGAATATGAAAAGGCACGAAAGGAGCCGTTAAATCTAAACCGCGGTCGCGAATATATTTACTCCGGCATCGCTCCTCATTTTCTTGAATATGTCAGACTTCAACTTTTGAAAAAAGCGGAAAAATATGGATTTAACATCTACAAAGACGGACTCATTGTATATACCACACTCGATGCGAGGATGCAAAGGCACGCGATAAAAGCTGTAAAGGAACAACTTGATGAACTCCAAAAAGAATTTGATAAGGTGTGGAAATGGAACAGAGAACTTTTAAACGCGGTGCTTGATAAGGCAATAAAACAAAGTCCTAAATACCTTGAAGCAGATCCACTCGAAAAGGATAAAGTTTACCGCGAACTGCTTAACGATAAAGCATTTGTTGATTCCGTAAAAAGAGAAGCGACCCGGATTCAAGTCGGCTTCGTTGCAATTGAGCCGCAAACTGGGTATATCAAAGCAATGGTTGGAAGCTCAAACTTTGAAATTTTCAAGTATGGATTAAACCATGCAACACAAATAAAAAGACAGCCCGGTTCAGCCTTCAAACCCTTCGTTTATACAGTCGCCATTGATAACGGCTATTCACCAGCTTACCAACTTTTAAATCAACCGATCACGGTGATAATGGCAAATGGAGAAAAATGGACGCCTTCAAACTTTGATGGAACTTTCGGTGGAAAAGTTACACTAAGAGAAGCCCTTAAAATGTCAATAAATGTTGTCGCTGTAAGAGTTCTTCAAGAACTTGCTCCAATAAATCAAGTTATTGATTATGCCCACAGGATGGGAATAAAAACAGAGATTCCACCTTTTGAATCGATCGCTCTTGGCACTGCTGAGGTTGTCCCCTTAGAAATTACATCAGCCTATGGTGTATTTGCAAATGAAGGTGTTTATGTTGAGCCGGTTGGAATTTTAAGAATTGAAGATAGATTTGGAAATGTGATTGAAGAAGCAACACCCGAAAAAAGAGAAGTTATAAGCAGAGAAACTGCTTACATCATTACAAATATGCTCGAGGATGCGGTTAATTCAGGAACTGGAACGAGAGTAAGACAATTTTTCCATCTCCCATGCGCTGGCAAGACTGGAACAACACAGGATTTTGCTGACGCCTGGTTTATAGGTTATACTCCAAATCTTGTGGCTGGTGTCTGGCTTGGATTTGATGATAGAAGAATTACATTTGGCACAACATTTGGCCAAGGCGGTAGAGCAGCTGCACCGCTATGGGGTAGGTTTATGAAATATGTTTACGACGATCCCGAGATAAATATGCCAATCCTTGACTTTGAGCAACCTCCAGATGTCGTATCTGCAACAATATGTGCTGAATCTCAAAAACTTGCAACCCCCTATTGCCCTCAAAAGATAACCGACATCTTCATCAGAAAATACCTGCCCGTAAAACAATGCGATATTCATACATCTGAGCAAAAACCAAGAATCATGTTCTGACAATGAAGATAAAGATTATCAAACTTTTTCTCATCACTTTTATAATAAATTTCGCCTTCGCTCAAACTCAAGATGAATTAAATCTTTTACGACTTGCACAATCCTTTGAAAGAGCTGGGGAATATGAAAGGGCGTTAAAAATTTATGAAGAGCTTTACAACAACAATCCTACCAATAGAGTTTATCTTGAAGCAATTGTAAGACTAAACACACAGACAAAAAATTACGACCGAGCGATCAAACTTGCTCAATCATGGCTTTCTTCACACCCAGATGATATCGATATGATGGCAAGGCTTGGGGATGTTAACTTTAAAGCTGGCAACGAAAAAGAAGCAATTGAGATATGGGACAAAATTGTCAAAACTTACCGAAATAATCCCGGCATTTATAGAATGGTTGCCGATTACCTCATTCAGAACCGTTTATATGATAAAGCAATCCAATACCTTACCACAGCCCAGAAAATTGCTGGGGTACCGGAACTTTATTCATTTGAAATAGCGATGCTATACGAGTTTACGATGAGATTCGATAAAGCGGTTGAAGAATACATAAAAATTTTGAGAAGGACGCCAAGCATGATTCCAAGTGTTAAATCTAGAATGTCATCATACATAAATAGATCCGATGTTTTAAAACAAATCCTCCCCATCCTCGAATCCGAAGCGAAAGTATCAAAGTCAAACATTGGCATACTTGATCTTTACACATGGGTTTTAATGGAAGCCAAAGATTACCAAAAAGCACTTGAAATCCAAACTCAACTTGACAAGGTTACATATGCAAACGGTGAAGTGTTGCTAAATTTTGCCCGTGATCTATTTAATCAAGGAATTTATCACATAGCATTGAAAGCTTACGCATCGATAATTGAAAACTATCCAAACTCTAAAATCTTGGCCGAAGCAAAGTTTGGTGCAATTCGATCAAATGAAGAAATGTTAAGATTAAGGTTCAATACTATTGAGAATCCAGATTCTATATTTTATTCAGAATTAAGAAAAGTTGAGAGCGACTACTTGAAAATCTCAAATGAATATCCAGGGACGAAATATGAAGCTGAAGCCCTGTTTCGCTTGGGACTTATAAAACTTGATTTTTACTTTGACCTCGATCAAGCACAAAGATATTTTGAAGAGGTTGAGAAAAAATTTATGCTATCCCACGGGAAAGATGCCGTATTGAAACTCGCCGAGGTATTCACCTTAAAAGGTGATCTTGAATCAGCAAGGGAAAAATATCTTTACCTGATGAAACTCAAAAATTTCCCCGATACCCTCAGAGTAAAATTTTTACTTGCACAACTTGATTACTATGAGGGTAATTTTAACGCAGCAATAAAAACACTTGAAGAGATTTCAAAATTTACGTCCTCTGATTTTTCGAATGATGCAATTGAACTGATTTTGAAAATTCAGTCAAATCGTTTCCCCTCAGAAGAAAATCTTAAAAAGATGGCCCTTGCAGAGTTAAAGATAAAGCAAAAAAGATTTACCGAAGCGATTTCACTTCTTGAAACTATAATCTCAACATGTTCAAACTGCCCAATAACTGATGACGCAATTTTTACAGTTTCAAAAACATATGAGATGTTAAAGAAGTTTGATAAAGCAATTGAATACCTTGAAATTCTCTTGAATGGGCACCCGGAAAGCATTTACGCAGACGATGCACTTATGGAGAAAGGGAAAATTTACCAAAAACTTGGCAAGAATGAACTTGCGATTGATGCATATACGAAACTTATTTCGCAATTTCCGAATTCTATATTTGTGAATGAAGCCAGAAAAAGAATCAGAGAATTGAGAGGCGAACTGCAATGATAAAAAAATTTTTTCTTATTCTAATCATTTTTCTTTTTCAAACTTTGATCGCGCAAAACAAGATTTTGATATACATGGATTTAAAGCAGACCGATCATCTGAAAGCTTATGGCATTGCTTATTTTGCGCTAAAACACGGAGTTGACGTTGATTGGCTTTTGAATTATCGGGGTGGTTCCTTTATGATGGATTACCATGATGAGATCGCAAATGAATGCAGGGTTCGCGGAGTTGCGTTTGATGTGATTTCAAGCTCCGATGCCCTTAAAATCTACGCACAGATTCAAGATGAAAACAACAATATGGATGTTGTGCGACTTGAAAAAGCCCCAAAAATTGCTGTTTATGTTCCACCAAATTTCAGACCTTGGGATGATGCTGTCACGCTTGCACTTGAATACGCCGAAATCCCGTATGATAAAATTTGGGATGAGGAAATTTTAAATGGCAAAGTTTACGAATACGATTGGCTTCATCTTCACCATGAGGATTTCACGGGGCAATATGGAAAGTTTTACGCTTCATTTGGAAGGACGCAATGGTATATTGAAGAGCAAATGATGTATGAAAGAGAGGCAAAACGGCTTGGCTTTAAAAAGGTTTCCGAGCTTAAGAAGGCAGTTGCCCGCGGGATAAAAGAATACATCGCTTCCGGTGGTTTCGTCTTCGCCATGTGCTCTGCAACTGATGCATTTGATATAGCTTTAGCTGCTGAAAACACTGACATATGCGATGTAATGTATGATGGCGATCCCCCGGATCCAAATTGCCAAGAAAAACTTGATTTCTCAAAGACGCTCGCTTTTGAAAATTTCAAACTTGAAATGAATCCGTATAGATATGAATATTCTGACATAGACCTTCCGCCAAGTGATCCCCCACCAATACGTGATCCGTCAACTGATTACTTTACGCTCTTTGAATTCTCAGCCAAATATGACCCGGTTCCAACTATGTTAACCCAAAATCACGTTAATGTAATCCGAAACTTCTTGGGACAAACGACATCATTTAACAGAAAAGTTATAAAAAAGTCCGTTGTCATCCTTGCTGAAAAAGAAGGCACCGATGAAGTAAAATATATTCACGGTAATTACGGTCGCGGGACATTTACATTTCTTGGTGGTCATGACCCCGAAGATTATCAACACGCGGTTGGCGATCCCCCAACAGATCTTTCACTTCACAAAAATTCCCCCGGTTACAGGTTGATCCTGAACAATGTTTTGTTCCCAGCGGCGAAAAAGAAAAATTGAAAACTTAAAAACTTCAACTGGGAGCATCAAATGAGGTTAACACGAAGAGAATTCATTAAGAAAACTGGAGCGACGATAATTGGGGCAAGTTTGATCGGATTTGAAAATACACTTGAAAAAAGAAAACTTGGTAAGACAGGGCTTAATATCACAATACTTGGCTTAGGATGTGCCCAGATTGGCTCAATAAGAAGTTTCAAACAAGCTGTAAAAATTGTTGAAACAGCCATTGATTTAGGAATAAATTACATCGATACAGCAAGCACATATGGCAATAGCGAGGAAAAGGTCGGCGAGGTTATGAAGTCAAGAAGGAAAGAAGTTATACTTGCAACAAAAACGCTTCAACGAGATAAAGAATCATCTTGGCGAGAGATAAATACAAGTCTTGAAAGATTAAAAACCGACTATGTTGACATCCTTCAGATTCACTCAGTTAACACAATGTATGAGCTTGATAAAATTACATCAAAAAATGGTTCTCTTTACGCTGTTATAAGAGCAAAAGAAGAAGGGCTTTGCAAACATATCGGGATCACAGGGCATAAAAACCCTGAGGTTATAAAAGAGGCATTAAATAGATTTGACTTCGAAACAGTTCTTATCCCCCTAAGCCCGGTTGATAAACTTTTAAATGACTTTGGCGATGTAATTTTCCCGATCGCCCAAAAGAAAAACATCGGTGTAATTGCAATGAAAGTTTTAGCGGATGGCAGATATATAAAATTTGTCTCGGAAAGTTTACGCCATGTTTTCTCGCTTCCTATAAGCACTGCGATCGTCGGAATGCAAACGCTCGATGAACTAAAGCAGAATGTTGAAATAGCCAAAAATTTTGTGCCAATGAGTCTATCCGAAATGCAAAACTTTATCGAGAAAACTAAAAAGTACGCCTCAACATCAATACTTTGGTGGAAACAGGGCTAATCAGATTCGCCTTCCTGACCACTTGAAGAGAGAGCAACAATTGAATAAAACATCGAAATTCCCATCGAAAGAGCAAATAAAGCGAAGATCTTATTCATCAACGAAAGATATGTTGACACCAATGTCAACACAAAAAATATTATGATAAGACCTATGTTAAGTTTTTTAATCATTGCAGCGAAATTTTAATTTTAAAAATAAAAGAGCGGGCAAACGCCCGCCCGGTGAAAGTTTACTTAATAAGCAACATCTTCTTAACGGATGAATAGCCGCCAGCCGTTAACTTGTAGAAATAAACCCCGCTCGGCAAGTGCCCCCCGTTAAATTTAACTCTATATGAACCGCTCGAAAGATATTCATCAACAAGCTTCTCGACCACCTGACCAAGCGAATTATAGACGATCAATTTCACATTTGAAGATTTAGGCAAATCAAATTCTATAACCGTCTCTGGGTTAAATGGATTTGGATAGTTTTGTCTCAACTCAAATTTAGCGGGGGTTTCCGAGATCCTATCATAAACTTTGACAAACTTTGAGTAATCTGTATTCTGCGGGTCATAATTCGTCCAGCCAAGATCCCATCTTTGAGTTGAATCCGGACCAAAAGCACCAACCCAATTTACGGGTGTTAAATCTTGCAATCTTGGATTTGTGAAGTCAGCCATACCAATTAAAGGAGAACCCGACAATGGAATTGGTTTAGGATTAGAGTTAAATGGATCTGCAAGTTTAAGCTCACTTACAGTTGCGTATATTTTGTTTCCATATTGTGACCTCAAAAACCATCCCTTCGCATCAAAACCGGAGACATTTGTTTGCACTTGATTTGCGGATTTAATTCCAGCCAATACAACATTTCTTATTTGAAGCGTATCATTTTGAGCGTCGTTTGCAACATTTGAACCATCAAGATAAATCCCGGTTGGCCAACCTAAAAACACACTATTGTAAGTACTAAGCCTTGTCGAACGTCTTAAGTGAGCAGCTCTTCTATAATTCGGATTGTAACCGGTGAAAGTTGTATCTGGCATTGGACCAATTGAGGTCAGATTACAGAAAATTCCACTTGTTCTCGGTTGATTTGTCGAGCCAGTTCCATCGTTATCAGATTCAAATCCATTGCTACCGCTTATATCAGCTATATTTGGGTCTCTCACCGCAAGAGCAAATTGAACCTTTCCAGACCAACCAAAATCTGTATCAAAATCGTCATCAAGCCCTTTGTAAGCAACGAGATATCGTGCGTTCACATTTCCACCAAACCATTCAAATGAGTCGTCCCCTGAATAACTCACCTGAACATATTCAATCAAAGTTTTTCTCCCAACACCTCCAAGCGTTAAGCCATTGATTTCATTATCGGGTTGATATGGGATACCGGGGAATTCAATTCTAACATATCTGAAAACTCCACTGCTATCATCCGGATTGTTCCCACCGTAAATTCCATCATCTCCAAGTCCACCTTCTATGACCGCAGTTCCACCTGGAACATTGATCGGCGCTTCACCAAGAATTATCACTCCACCCCAATCACCGGCTGCCCTTTGACCAACGGGCTGCGCACTTGTGAAGACTATAGGTCTATCCTTTGTCCCATTAGCATATATTTTCCCGCCACGCTTTATGATCAAACTACCCTTCGTCTCCTTTTCGCCATAAATTATCGTTCCGGGTTCAATAGTCAATGTCGCTCCCCTCTCAACTGTGACAAATCCTCTCAAAAGATACTGCTTATCAGCGGTAAGCGTTGAATCCTGAGTAATCCTTCCCTGAAGAACCACTACATTTGCCGGCGGTTGAGCAAATGAACCAGCCCAGACCAGAATTAATTGAATCAAGGCAAAGATAAGGAATTTGATTGAACTGTTTCGAGTTTTAACTGAGCCCTTTAACTGATCTCTCATGTTTGTCTCCTGTGTTTGTTTTTGTTTGAAATAAGATGGATTAGAATTTAACATTCATGCCAAAGGATATGCTTGCAATTGTTGAGATTTTCTGATACAGATACCCACCTTGCTTTAGAACGATCGGTCTTGCGGTGATATTTTTCCCAGTTATGTTTAAATTCAAACTTTTGCTCAATCTATAACCAAGTTTGAAATCAATCTGATATCTCGCCTGTTCAACTATATCGTCGTTATATTGCGTTGCAACATCGTAGACCCTTGGTCCAGTAAGATTATAAGATAGGCTTAGGTTAAATCTTGAATGTGGCTTTTCATATACAAGTAAAATATTTGCAAGATATGGTGCTTGCCCCTGTAAACTTCTTCCCTTCCTTGCTATTGTTCCTTCTGTTCTTTCAACATCAACTTGTGATTTGCTAAAGGTCAAGTTGCCGATAAGTTTTATGCCGAATACATCTTTTACAAATTCAACCTCAAGTCCAGATACATTTGCAAACTTTGCGTTTTTAAAGGTTCTTTCAGAACCAAGGGCGCTTCCTGAAACGATGACCTTTTCAATAGGTGAATTTATGTGCTTATGAAATATCCCAACCGAAATCATATCCTCACCCAAACTGAAAAGCTCAAATCTCAAATCGTAATTAAAAACTAACGCCCGCCTCAACGATGAATCACCCCTTACGCTCGTCTGCGTGTAAAAATCAAAATAAGCAAAGGGTGAAATCTCCCTCAGTTCAGGCTTGTTAATCGTCTGGCTATACGATAACTTGATGTTCATCGTATAAGTTGGAGAGTATTTAAATTCAACGGCTGGTAAAACATCAAAGTAAGTCTTCGAAATCAAAACCTCGTTTATACCTGCGAAATCTTTCGTGTAGATATTTTGCTTAACCATTTCCACTCTAAAACCTGTGGCAAGATTGAAAATTTGAGACCTTAATCTGAATGGTATTCCAAGCGAAAGATAAGATGCCATGTTCTTATCATAAGCCCTGTACTTATTCGTTCCCGCTTTATATTCATCAAGTGAGAAACCATTTCTCTTGAAATTTTCTGGGATAAAAATTGAATCGGCGGGCAAGTAAAACATCCTCCAATCGGTTATACCATTCAAATTCACAACGACACCGATCAAACGAAACTCAAAATTACGCTTCGTCTCCCAAAAGTCAAATCCCGTTTTAACATCCATCCCAAAGAGTGGAAACTTAACGCTGGTTCTCAACTCCCTGACGTCGTCCCTCAAATTTGATGAAAGGATCCCGCCGTTTTTAAAATTTGCCTGCGGTCCAAGTATTACTGCAAACTTCGCATTTGGGTCATTCATATCTCTGCCATATACAAGCCGTCTTGTATCAGGTTCTATATTTAAAATCGAAGATATAGAACCCTGCCATTTAAGATTAACACTGCCAAAATTATTCTCCCCATAGACCTGCCCGAAATAAAGATTCCTTTGATTAAATCTTATCGCCATATGAATTTGCTCCGCCCCTTGATCGGTATATTGAAATCCCCTCATCTGTGCCGATTCATCCTCAAACATTCCAACCGCAAAGCCACGAAAACCTATCATCTGATTTAAAAATCTTGACTTAAGATCAACTAATCCCGCAAATCTCATTTCTCTCGAAACCCTACTTCCCCCAAATTCAAATCTTTTTGACCAATCTCCTTCATACTCATAAACCTCAAAGTCCCTTTTATGCGAAAAACCTTCATAAATAAGCCCAAGCGAATAGTTAAATCCATTAAAAATCAATTTTCCAGAGCTCAAAAAACTTGTTTTAAAATTCGGCAAGTTATAAAATGAATTTTTACTCCAAAGATTTTTTATGCTCCTTGCATAAACATTCCTTTCTTCAACGGGAACTTTTGTAATATCCTCAGGAAAATCGGAAGGCAAACCATTAATTTGTTTCGCCGATGTTCCAAAAAGATTTAATCTATCCATCCCATAAACAAAGAACTTCTTAAAGGTCACATCTGGAATCGTGGACACAGATAAATCGGTCGAATTTATCATTGAGTCTGAAAATTCAATCGTTTTTATATCGATGAATCCCCCTGAGAAATTCCCGGGCAAATCCGGAGAAAATGTTTTGACAACTTTTATGCTTTGAACAAGACCCGATGGGATAAGGTCAAATGTGAAAGCTTTCTTATCCGGTTCAGGGCTTGGAAGGAACGAACCGTTAAGCGTAGCTATGCTATATCTTTCCTCGACCCCACGAACATTTACAAATTTGCCCTGCTTAACAGAAACGCCGACAATTTTTGCCATAAGATCAGAAGAAGTTGACGCAGTTGTTAACTTTATCTGCTCATAACTCAGACCATCAAATATACCCATGCTCATCTGCTTAGTTGCAATGAAACTTTTCAAGGAGATATTGTCTTGCTTTACAGATCCGGTGACTTCGACTTTGCCAAGCTCGATAACATCTGGTTTCATCCTGAAATTGATTACACTTTCTTTATCAACGGCGACCACAGTATCGATCGTTTTATAGCCGACATAACTTACTTTTACTCTGACTTTTGATTTGCTCACATTGATTTTGAATGCGCCTTCAAAATCTGTAGTCGTTCCCCTGTTTAACTCCGGGATAAAAACATTGGCACCAATTAATGGTTCACCTGTCGTTGAATCAATAACCTTCCCCGAAATTTGAAATTGGGCAAGTGAAAAATTTAAAAGCAAGAAGGAAAAACACGCAACAAGCAATAAAATCTTTCTCATAGAAACACACTGAATTAATTTTTTTCACCTCTAAATTAGACCACTTGCTTAAAGCAAAAATAAAGGAAGGGTTAAGAAACGGTTAATCATCATGCGTTAAAAATCATAAAAATGGCAGGATTTTTAACTGAAACTTAACAATTCATGATTTGGGAATTAAATTTGGTCGGTTAGATATTTTATTATCGTGGGGGTTATGTCAAGAATTGATCTTATGCTCATTGCGACTTTTTCCTTCCCTTTCCCCCATATTATGGTTGGAACTTTATTTAATGTGTGGGTCTTTATTGAAAGGTCTTCAATATTTCCATGATCACTCGTTAAAATTATCAAATGCTCGTTCAAATCGGTATTAGTAAGCAACGAATCAAGAAAACGCTCAATTCTATCAATATACTTCAAAGCTAACTCAAAATCTTGATTATGCCCCGCCTCATCTGTGAATGGAAATTCATACATAACAAAATCATATTCACTGAGCAAATCAGCTATGATTTTACCTGATTCCTCAGGAGTAATGATTTTAACATCAGGATAAAATCTCTTCAAAAACTCACCAGTCAAATCGGCAGGCACCGCCTTACCATCTTGCAGTTCTTTATCGTACCATCTGAATGGAACTTGCGAAGCCATTACAGCATAAGTTGTAGCAGAAAGTTTTTCACCACGGAGCTCAAAATAATGTTTCGAATAAGCGTTTGCAAATGTTGCTTTTTTGCCAAGCTTTTTTAACTTCAAAAATATACTTTCAGAGAGAAGAACCTTCCTCAATGTAGGTGTTGGAAGCCCATTTATATGTCCTTGCATTATCTCAGCAGCGTTGACCCCTGTAAAAATAGCGGTCTGACCCGTAGCACTTTGTGGATAACCCGGAACATCTAAAGTTGCATCCGTTGGAACTATGATACCATCATATTCCGCCCTGAAATTATTTCCATCGATAAACGCACGAAAAAATTTTGATCTATACCTTGCAAACGGATTTTTCTCCGGGTCATCCTCACCTATCCCAATGCCATCAAAAAATAAAAGAGCAGCCGACATTTTTAAAATTCAACCTTTAATTTTACCTTCGCGTTTAAACCAGTTATCAAATCGTAACTTAAATTTGTCTCAGTTTTTAATTTGCGATTATTAAGCATAGCAGTTACCACCGCATCGATGGCACTTAAAGCATGATTTGCAACTAAAATAAAAGTAGCAGTGCTCGCAATAGAATAAAAATCATTCGCTTTTCCTCTTTCAAGCGAATAAAATTTAAACTTTGGCGTCGGTTTTAATTCCGAAACATTTTCGGGAACGAAATTTCTATCGAAATCATTCCAACCCGGAGCATATTGATGATATTTCCCAATTAATTCGTAGTATTGCTGTTCCCCGTAAAACGGAAGTGTATGAGAGAATCCACCAGAGAGCCGACTTATATATCTTTCAGCTTCATTTAACCTTGACCAATCAACCCTTTGCCAAGGTTTTAAGTTTGGATCAGGCGTTATACGAATTATCGGTGCATCTGAAGTGCCATATTTCGTCATCCACTGGTTCATCCACTCTGCATAGTCAACAACGCTCCAGTTTTCATCGGCATATTGTTTAAACCATCTTGTTTGTTCATCACCTTTTTTAGTATATGAGAAATAAGTAATCCACAGAACGACCTCGGCGGTAAAAAACAGCGCGGACTTCAAATAACTTTTTGTGTAAAATTGTCCACCCCCAGGAATTATAGCCGATAATAAACCAGCTTTTAGCGGTGAGTATTTATTAAACTTATTCGCATCGCTTTCAGATGAAACTACCACCCCAGAAAAATCAAGGTCAAGTTGACCTGTTGAAAATTTTAATTCCTGCGCTCGTAAAGTTGAAATCAAAACCAAAATTATAAAAAAAGCTTTTTTCATCTTCACACCGCATATTAGTTTTATTCAATTGAATCAAATTCAAAAACAACACCGAAATAAAACCTCACATCTCGCCCAAAACTATATTTTACCTTGTTTATAACCTTATCAAATTTATCAAATCCGTAAGCAACGCTTGCAAATATCTTCATTGGGAAAACATAAAATGAAGTCCCATCAATTCTCAACTCAACTCCAACATCTTTTTTAAAATCCTTCAACCTCGTTACATCATTCCATGCATTCCCATAGTCAAAAAACAAACCCAAGTAAATTCTCTGAAATCCAAGATTTAAAATTTGAAGATGAAAATAATCTATCACTGGGAATCTATAGATTGTTCTCAACGTCAAAATTTCGTTCCCACCAAATGAATAAAACGAATATCCACGCATTCCAATTAAACCACCAGAATAAAAGTTAAAGAATTCATCAACAGGTTTACCAAGTATGCTTCCATATTTAAAGATAAAACCAAGCGTATGGTTCTTCAAGGGCAACCTTACATACTCATTCCAATTCAGTTCAAACCTCCAGAAGTTAAATTTTCTATAAACAGGGACTAAAATCCCATCCTTGAGCTCGTATGTCCCGTCTGGATTTAACTTGTTAAATTCATAATTCAAACGCAGATTAATCTTTCTACCAACAGGGTTTATGTCAGAGTTACTTTTAGGCTGTATCCCTCTAAATGCAAAATCAAAATAAAAAGTTCGCCCGATGAAGTAAACATCATCGGATGATCTAACAAGGGTATTCGTTTCAGGAATGATGAAACTTTTTACCTCGGCTGAATACCTTGAAAATGTGAAGCCAGTTTTTAAATCCAAACTTGGCAAGAAAATTTTCCATTTAAACGAAAGGTCAACCTCGGTCAAGTGATACACAACATCAACGGGTATTAAATTCAATCCAAGTGTGATGGGATATTTTACGACACGAGTGACATTGTATGCTTCAACTGTAAACCTCGGCTTTAGCCCAATTTGATAAAGCAACGGAAATCGATCGTTAAATTCAAATATGAGAAATAAATCGCGCTCAAACTTTTTATTCATCAACGCGCCAGCAAATAAACTATACTTCCCAACGACATCGGTTGAGTAAGTGTAAAACCCAAATTTTATAAGGTCAATGCCACGATCATGTTTGTTATAATTGTCAAACCGAAAAACAGGATAAAACGAAAGGGATGTGTAAACATTTTTATACTCTTTAACCTCAAACTCTGGAAGATTTGAATCGTCGTAATCGTTCGAGCGAGCCAAATGAAAATTCGGCATAAAATTATTTTCATAAGCAAGTAAATCCACAGCCTCAGGTTGCTTGAATCTTTTAACTTGCTCCATGTATGCTATTTTAAACCCATCCGAAGTATAGGTTGAATAAACCATTTTATCATCAATGACATCCGGCATGAATGCTCCACCGTAAACATTCGTAAGTTGTGAAATTTCCCCCGTCAATGTGTCAAGCTCGTAGATATTGAAAATTCCACTTCTATCTGAAGAAAAATAAATTTTTCGCCCATCTTTAGAAAAAGTTGGGTTTCGTTCATCGCTCGCAGTAGCCAAAACAGGTTTAAATTCCAAAGTTTCTATATCAATGATCCCGATATCTCTGTTATTTTTCAAAGAGTAATCAAACAAAATTTTTCTTCCATCGGGTGAGAAACAAAGTCCATAAATTTGTTCACCGTTGTTAAAATTAGTTATCATTTTCACACTTATCTCATTCGAATTTAACACATCGTTAAGTTTTATAATCCCAATGTTTGAAGTCCCATCTTTGTAAGTTACAAAGGCAAGTAATTTTCCGTCCGAAGACACCGCAGGATTATTGGCTCTTAAACCATAGGTTAACCTTTTCTCCTTTCTCGACTCAAGATCATAAACGAAGACATCGTATAGGCTTCGCCAGTTTTTGTTTTTTCTGGTTTTCTTTGAGTAAAAAATTTTCTTTCCATCAGGCGACCACGCTATGGATGAAGTAACGCCAGAGACAAGTTTATTCTCCTTTCCATTTTTAAGATCATACAAATAAATTGCGGATGGAGCAAAGTAATCGCTTTCTTTATTTGAAATGTAAGCTACCTTCTCCCCATCTGGAGAAAATTTCGGATAAAAATTTCCAAAGCCATCCCGTGCAATCAAATTCCCCTCAACTTTTTCGCCGATCGCTTTAATTTGTTTTTCATATTTTTCGCTAAGATATGCCCTCCACAAATTGTAAAGTTCTTTTCCATCAATGCCAAGGGATTTTTTTATCGCCTGATCTATAGTTAGATAAAAAGGTGACCTAAGGCTTTTTGATATCTCCTCAAGCTTCCCCACGCCATAATTTTTTGCGATAAATTCCACAAGTGAAAAGCCCGAATTATAAACCGATTCATTGCCCAAACTTGTCTTCCCAAAAGCTGTCAATTCCTCCCAAGAAAGAACCTTGTTGTCAATAACCTGCATTCTTAAGATCATATCTCTATGCGTATCCCAGTAGTCATAATTTAAATCTGGGTGATTGAACTGTGCCACACCTTCCGCAAACCATGCTGGAACATTTACACCTGCAAATGGATAAGATACAATAACATTCGGGAAACCATAAAGCACATCAGGTCTGCTTTCCTTTTCATAGCCGAGCCATTGAAAATAAACAGCGGGAACTCTTCTACCAAACTTCATCGCAACTTGCATTTGAACATTGTGCGTAAACTCATGCGTGACGACATCCCTCAACCAGTTATGCACCCCACGAAGCTCAAAATCAAGTGCGCTTGCCCATATCTCAATCCTGTTATCATAAAAATAGGTCACCCCGTTTGAATAATCGTCATAATCTTTTATGATTATGCTAACCTTTTGATCTATCTTATGCCCGTAAATTGAAGTTATAGGTTCATATATTTCCTCAGCAATTTTAGCAACAACCTTTGCAGTTCTCTCAGCTCCATCGTGGAAGTGGATAAGAAAATGCTTCGTCTCAATGGTATACCATTGAAGCTCCGGATGAATAAATTCATCATCCTGTGCAAGGGAGATAGATGAAACAAAGCAAAGCAAAATAAACAAAACTATTTTGGGAGAAATTTTCATTTCACAACAGCAATCTTTATTATCTTAACATCACTTCTACCTTGGGCGATGGCTTCAACTCTTGCATAATAAATTCCACTTTGAACATTTCTTACATCCCATTTTATATCCGCATCAAAGTTTGCGCTTACGTTCGTGTTCATCTCGTCAACCTTAAATCCAGCGAGATCAAAAATTTTGATGTTAATTTTAGCATCGTAAAATGTTCTAACACGAATATAAGTTGCATCATCATAGACTGGATTTGGCCAGTTGTAAACCTCTTTTTTATCGAGTATCTCCACAGCCGGCGGTGGAACTACTTCTTGCGATTTCGAGGAATAATTTGAATGTCTTTCATCCCGCAAATAACTTGACCAAAGAACAGACGCAGGTACCGAACTCGGTTTTATCGTCCATGCATAAAGATAACCATCACTGCTTGGAACAAAAAGATAAACAAGGTTGCTTTCATAATAGACCGCAGGAGATGTAACACAAGATCCACTGATAGACACAGGAAAACCCGGAATGATTCTACCTTGAACATCAAAAGCATAAATTTGTCCATTGTCCGTTCCAACAACTATCTCAGGCAAGCTATCACCGTAAAAATTTACAATGACTGGAGAAGACAACTCGCTTGCATTTCTAACCTCTATCGGAAAATTTAAAAGCACGGAGCCAAGATAGTTAAAAGCCCAAATTTTATTTCCCGATGTTATAACCATATCCGGAAAACCGTCAAGATTTAAATCAGCAACTGCCGGCGATGTGCGAATCTTTTGAATGTTCTGAATTTTAACTTGCTTACTTGCCCCAGTTTTAGTGTTAAGTATAACAATTCTCCCATCATCCTCAATTCCGACGACTATCTCAATCTCACCTTCGCCTTTCAAATCAATCCCAGCCGAAGATACGAAATTAACATCAAAGTTCCACTCACCTTTTTCCGTTTTAATTTTACTTTTTGAAACCGCAACCCACATCGAATCGCTCGCAATTAAAGCAACAACTGGCTCATCAGCAATTTTAATTTTTCTGTTCAATGTTCCATCTTTATTCAAAATGACAATGTTTCCGAGGCTATCCCCAAAAATAATCTTATCCTTAAATATCGCCGGCGGAGTTGAAACAAAATTTTCATTTTTAAAAACCCACAGGCTATCTACAAAACCATCGAGATCTGTATCCCATGTTTTAAAAGCATAAATTTTTTTACCGTCGACCCCGACAACATCACCTATCCCATCACCATCGATATCAAACACAGCGCAAGCGAAATCACTTTTCACATTTGAATAATAACCTTGATCATTCAATGTCAAACTTGTTCCAGATGGATTAAAGGCGAAAATTCCGGACGATGCGTTTAAAATTATTTCGTTTTTCGGATCGTTATCTATGCTTGCAATTGTGACAAAGGATTTTTCTGTCATTCCGATTATTCGCTTTGGGAAAGCAGGCGCTGGAAGAACTATAGAATCGGAAAAGCCAATTTTAAAAGTCATAACAGGTGAAGGGATGCTAAAATCATAAATCTTAACATTAAAATTTGATAGGTTATTTGTCGGGTTCCACGGATATGCGTTCACCGAGAATTCGTTTCTATACGTAGGTGCGGAATTACCCAAAAACCACATATCAAATTCCCAACCAATTTCATCACCGTATATTACTTGCGGACCATCAGCCTCAACAAGTTTCACACCAAGTCGTTTCAAATCGTTGTTAATCGAATTCGTTTTCAACTTTTCCTCAATCACATTCTCATCGATATACCATATCAGAACTCCAGACCCAGGCAAAGCCCAATCGGGTTCATCGACATCAATTAAAACTCCATACACCGAATCAATATCAAAATAATTAAATCCATTTTCATCCCTTGTAAAAACTCGCTCAATTATCCTTTCCCCCGTCGAATCACGCCAATAAAATTTCATCCTGACCCCATCGTTAAAAACATCTCGGTTTCTATTTTCAACCAAAAAATATTCCTTCGCATTGATGGATATTTTAAAAACTGCATTGCTTTTGTTAAGTTGGAAGGCATGGATTGAGATGGTCGTATCTTTCAAATTTTTAATTTCAATGGGTTGGCAAATTCCAAGTTTAACTTTTTCCCACGCGGACGGTTCCGGTGGCAAAACTCCACGATATGAAAAAATCCCCGGACCATCCATCAAACCAAATCTACCAATCCTCGATCTCCCAGTCTTTGTATCAAATAAATCTGGTAATCCGAGAAAACTTGCGAAGTTTGACACAAGCAAACCATTTAAACCTATCTGAAGTAATCTTTCCCCGGTTACCGTTTGAACATATCTTGACTCAGTTTCGGGCAATATGATTGAATTCTTAATTTCAAAATTCTCGGAAATTCCGTTTTTTCTTAAAAATGCTTGAATAGAATCACTGTTTACAAACAAAGAAGGAATATCAAATGGAGTTGGATCATATCCATACTCTGCGGTCAAATCTATGTCCCTTCCTACCCCAGCGTGAAAAATGATATAGCAATCATATTCAGAAAGAGGGTAACTCGTTCTAATGGAGGAATTTTTAACAAGTGTCCAAGTCTCATAAACAAGCATTAAAATTCGCTCGAGTCCCGAATCCCGGGGAGGCGAATAATTTTTCATCTGTTTAGATAACGTAAATACAGAATCTATGATCTCATACTCAATTCCTATGGAAAGCTTCGCGAAATAATTTTTCAAAAATTGAAGATGTGCTTCAAAATATTTTTTGTCGTGTGGCGGTGGGTCAATGATTTTTTTAGAGGGAAAACTTAAATTAAACTTCCCATTCCCCGTCGTCAAAGGATCGTTATCTTCCTGAAACTCAACCATTACAGCGATGACCTTATAAAGATGCTGCGCTTGTGAAAAAACATCTATCGCAAAGAACAATAAAATAGCCAAAAATAACCAAATTATCCTCATCTCGCAGGCTTATGACAATTTTTTAGTGAAAGGCGGAAAAGCCCGCCTTAATATGAAAACTTTACTCCTCACCGCCGAAGTTTAACAGAATTGTAAAGCGAAGTGTATTCGCAAGCGGATGATTGGCTTCAAAAGTTGAAATATAACCGAAATCGACCCCAACTATGCTATATCTTACACCAGCGCCAAATGTTGCAAATCTTCTACCGCCAGCCCTCGGGTCCTCATAAAAATAGCCAGCTCTTAAAGCAATGAGTCGTGGACTTCCATACCAATATTCAAATCCGGCGCCTACAGTTACCTTCCTCAAACTTGCATATTCACCCCACGCTGTAATTAATGACTTTGGCAATGGATCTGGTTTGCGACCCTCACCTGGATATCTTCTGACAAGAACTCTGCCAAAGTCAACGGTTGCTGTAAAATTATTGTACTTAGTTTGAATTATGTCAAAGGCAAAACCAACTCTTAAATGTGTCGGAAGAGGATCTGCCTGCTCCTTATCAATGTAATGAATCATTGGACCAAGGTTTGAAAGATTTAAACCAGCACTTACCCTTCTACCAAAAACGTAATCCCTGAAAAGCAGCCCGATATCAAAGCTAATGCCGTTTGCAACCCCCCTTCCTTGCTCTTCCGCTGTTCCAAATGGAGCAAGTTGGCTATGTATGTATCTAAGGTTTACTCCAAACCCAAAACTTTGTGTCAACTTCATTGCATAAGCAAGTGCAACTGCGTATTCGAAAGCTTTAAAAGTTCCAAGATAGGTATTATTTTCATCTCTTCGTTCAAATGAACCGAGATTGAAAAAGGTTATATTAGCTCCTATTGTCGCATCAATTGATGCAACATAATGTTTCGCACTCAGATATTCATAAGACAAGTCGGAGCTGAATTGAGGAAGCCATTTTGCATGTGTGAAGCTTATTTCAGTTCCTTTTTGAAATGCAAGTCCTGCAGGGTTCCAGAAAATAGCATTGGCATTATCTGCAAGGGCAACTCCAGTTTCTCCCATCGCTCCTGCCCTTGAATCAGGAGCGATCAAAAGAAACGGAACCGCTGCATCTCCACCTTGTGAATAAAGTATATTGGAAAAAAGAACAAATATAACAAGTATGCTCAATCCTACCGTCGTTCGCTTCCTTAACAGCATAATTTTGACCTCCTGATTTTTTGTTTTGCAAATTAAATCAAAGCGATAACTCTATCTCATATTCACCTAACTTTTTGTTTGATTAAATATATAAAATTTCTGAAAAAAACAAAGTTTACCTCATCACAACCAACTTTCCCAAAGATTCCGCTCTCTTACCGTCGGCGCTTTTAACAACCACCTTATAAATGTAAACTCCATTTGCTATTTCATCACCATCCATATCTCTACCATCCCATTCAATAGCTATAAAGTTTCCGGTTAAACCATGTCTTTCAATTTTGTTTATCAATTTCCCACTCAAAGTATAAATTCTTATCTCTACATCAACGGGTGCATCCTCAAAGGTTGCAACTTTTTGAAATGTGAAGTGTGTTTTATCAGAGAATGGATTTGGATAGTTAAAAACATTATAAATTGCAAACTCCCCTTCTTCAGCAACTTTGAACTCAACTTCACGAATGGAAGAGTTATTAAAAACATCCCAAGCCTTAACTTTGACCATATGTCTTCCTGGTGAAAGTTTTGGGAGTTTATAGATAACTTCACCACGTCTGTAATCGTCAAGCTTCGTTTGATAAAATTCAGAAAGATCAATTCCCGATGGATTATCATCGAGAAATGCTTCAATTCTATGACCGATCGCAGATGTTGATACATTAACACCACTTTCATCGAAAATTTCAACCATCAAAATTGGTTCATTTGAAACAATATCACCGCTCTTAAAGTAGACATTATTCAAATAAATGTAAATCTCCGGACCTCTTAAATCCCCAACGAAGCTCGAATCAATCCCGTTAATTATAATGTCTGTTGTATAACCAACGCCATCAACTTGATTGCCATAAAAATAAGCAATTGCCTTGGCTCTTTCATTTGAAAAAGATATATCTTTCGGAAGGACGAATTCGCTTTTGAATTTGCCATTTTTAAGTGAATATATACCCTTGAACAACAAATTCCCTTGATCGATAAAGTTAAATGTCCAACCAAGTTCATCAACAAAGCTTAAATTTCGCTGAGCATCAAAAACAGCTATTTCAACGGTTCCATCTAAATTTAAATTAGCTCCGCTATTTTTCTGTGCCTTACCCAAAAATGTTGTCTTTCCAAGTGCTTTCAAATTAACAATCTGATTTGTAGCTCTACCATTTATGCTATCAATTGTAGCCGAATATCTTGGGATCACAAGATACATCGCAGGATCAGCAAACAAGATAAATTTCCTATCGTTAAGCGACGCATAGTATTGCTTAACCCTAAACATCGCATCACCAAGACGTGAAGTTCTAAATTCATCACTCCCATTAAATAATTCATCAAAAAATTTATAATTAAACGCTGCATTATCACTTGAATAAACCAACCTTCCGGATGAAAGCACACCTATAGCACCTCCATCTTTCAGGGTCAACAAAGCTTCAGTTGAACTTTGGGATTTCGGGTTATCAAATCTAGCAAAATCACATGTAGCTGCCACAACAAATGTTAATCTCCCCGAATTTTTTAAATTTTGTATTGTGTACCCTATCTCAAAAACCCTTTCGTGCGCCCATACATACGGATTTCCGTGTCCTATCCAATTAACAATGACAGAACCACGATTGATAAAATCAACTAAACTCCTTGCCGCATCTGGTTTTCTCCGACCCAAAGATGTGTAAACAGTCGGATACGCAACGAGATAAAGTTTTCTTTTATTGATAAATTCAGGTGTGTGATAATTAGCCAAAAACTCGCTTTGAACTGTATGTATTGTTCCATCCGTGCCACCGCCTGAAGTTAAGCCATCATCAGCAACAAATACAATTGTATTCCGCCACAATCCGAAATCATTGTTGTTCTCATACTGAATTATCTTGTTCACGACAATCTCTGCTTCCTCCTGAGTCCGCACTGGCAAACGCCCTGTCGCCATGTCAATGTAAATATCCGGTGTCAAAAGAACGAAGAAATCATCGGATGTGTATGTCAGTATTTGCTGTAGCCCTTCTTTGCTCTCGTAAGGTGGAACCCAATTTTTATCTAATACCTCAACATTTCTATAATCATAGTCCCCGTCCCCAAAAAACAAAACATAAAAAGGTTTTCTGCTCCATCTATCAAATGCAAATTTTAAAAAGTCCCTTATCGCAACTGGATCGAGTATCCCACACGAAAACTCATTGTAAATATCTTCAACATCAACTACAAATGTTTTCAAAGAGTCTTTTCTTGCTCTATAATCAGCTAATCTCTTCGCCTGTGTTATAAAGTCAGAATGCGTAATTACAACCCAATCCGCACCTTCTACTTCTCCACGCAGATTTGTATTTCGAACCTTCTCAATCTTTGACACTTTTCTATATCCATTGCTTCCCACACCGATAAAACGCTTGACCCCTCCACTTTGCTGCGATATTTGAAATACAAATTCACCAGCATTTATGCTACCTGAAATCATTTTAACATCTTTAAAATCAGTCACATCAAAAACTTTAACATCGTTTGAAGAGAAACCCGAAATTTTATATTCGACAACAGCGGTTGTATCATATGAGTAAAACGCTATATAGTCATTAATCGCCTTGAAACTTCTCGGATAAGTTATCTCAAACCAATCAATATATCCAGCGACAGCTTCCCCGCTCCAATTAAAATAAAATTTTAAATTGCTCCTCGAATCTTTAAGTTCGCCATTATAAACAAACTTTTTTGGTCCTGACTTCACAGCGTAAAAATCAATCAAAGAAGATAATCCACCCAAAGAAACCGTGCCAAGTTGGATGGTTCCAAGCTCATCGTCCCCTTCCTTCACAACAAACCAATTAGGACCACCTGACCTCGATGCAACTTGCACTCTATATTGAATCGGCTTCCCAGGTATAAGCTCATCCAACTTAACTGTATAGCTTACCATATTAAATCCCAACCTTGCCTCAACCGAAGCCATAAACCAATCTCGCCCTGATTCAGTCAAGTTAATCTTTTGATCATCTTTAAAATAGAGCCCAAAGGTATACTCGGGTCTGAATGGAGAGGGAACATTTAAACTTTGCACTGAACTCATCCTTTTGCCCGGTCCCCCGCCGAAAGTAAGAAAGTAATAATTAACATCGGAATAATCATGAATGTAGTGCGAAAATTCCTTGGTTGTAGGATCATAGTTCCACCCACTCGTCCCTTTCCCGTAAAAAATTATATAATCCCCCTGATCAAATTTTCCATCATCCTGCCCATAAACATAGATGGCATTTTCAATTAAACCTGATGGTCTAGGTTCTGAAACATTTTCGGGCAGTTGAAATCCGCCATTGTTAAAAATTTTTATAGTCCTCGGATCAATATTATCAGGATTTATTCCAGCATTCCTTAAGTCGGTGTATGTTATCTTATAAATCCCTTCTTCAGTTATGGGAATTTTGTACCAATCTCCACTGGCAAGTTGACTTACACCTGATTTAGGTAAATTCAAATTTTGAATCCTCCAAAACTTTGCAACATCGTGATTAATAAAACCTTGCGCAACTTTTAAATCAAATTTATCTGGATTTGCAAAGGAAACCGCACCTTGACCATACTTAAGCATAAATCTAATTCGCGTATAAACCCTCGCTTTCCCCAAAGCAGGATTATATTGTATTGGATAAACCTTCAAAGTCGATACAATATAATTTCTGGCTATCCCCACTTCCCCAAGTTCAACAATTTTATCAGGGATATAAGCATTCCTATTGTAGATATCGCCAAAGGTAAATGTTTTAACATAGGAAATTGTGTCTTCACCTGTGAATTTTTCTGGAATTAGATGTGGAAATGGCTTTAACTTAACACTTTCATATTCAATATAGGATGACTCTATAATTTCGACAGAATTTTCAGTTGCAGACTTCAAAGCGACGGGGAAAATCCTGACTGGAATTTGCGGTTCACCTGGCTTAGGCTCATCAAATGTGGTGTTAAGAAATAAAAATGAGAGTAGTAATTCATTTTGATAATTTGTTGAATCTATTTTAACAAGGTAAGGGCTATATTCAATCACTATTTCTTCACCACTTTGAGAAATGATATGGAAGTCAGGGATATTTTGAGATATGACAGTTTGAGCAAAGAAGATAAGCACAAACAAAAAAGGACAGTTGCCAAGCGAACTTGCGTTAAAGGTTGAAGTTTTTAGCATATCGTAAGCATTCGTTTTTGCTTTAATTTAAGGCACCTAATTCAAAGAGTAAAACCTTTAACGAAGCCGCAATAGGCAACTGTCCTTAAGTTTTTAACTATCTCAATATAATCAACTCAAGATCAAAAGTCAAATTAAACAGCATGAAACCGAATTATAAACTTATTTCCACTTGGAAACTCAGAAGGTTCAACAACAACGGTGCCACCATTCATTTCAATGATTCTATGAAATACATTCATTGCAAAAAGGTTATAATTTGGCTTGTACTCGGAAACAGAGACAAGGTATGGGTTAAATAACACCTTGGCAACATCAGATGGTAATTTTTTCGTTTCATCATAAACGGTTATGAATACAAACCTGCCATCACCCCCCGCCCTTGTAACTTGAACGATTTGAATCTTCCCGCCAAGTGACATCGCTTCTGCCATAGCTTCAAAAAGGATTTTAAAACCGATCCCAACCCAGCTTTCATCCCCCTTGATCAACGCTTCCCGCCCAAGATTAAATTCGAAGTCAACCTCCGAAAATTTCTCTTTTACCTTCTCAGAAGTTTCCTTAATTAAAGAATTAACATCAAAGACCTTTGTCTCAATTCTATGTATTTCGGCAGAGATATCATTTAAGTGTGTAAAGTAGTCAATAAGTTCAAACCATTTTTTCATCTTGTTATAATTTTCAAGCAGGAGCACCTTAAGTTCATCTCTAACATCCTCGCTCGATGTTATCATTTCAATCACTCCCTTAACAGATGAAAAAAGCTCTTTTATTTGATTTACAAAAAATCTTTCGGTCATCATTTGAATCTTCTTCATCTCATTCTCAATGGAACGCATTCGTAAAACAGACTTAACTCTGGCTGTAAGTTCCGTAAGCCTTATCGGTTTGTAAAGATACTCAATAGCACCAAGATTAAAACCACGCTCAAGATTTTCCTCATCAACATATTGCCCAGTTAAAATTACCACAGGGATTTCTCTCGTGATGGGATTTTGTTTAAGTTTAAAGAGCACCGTAAATCCATCCATAACTGGCATGCTTATATCGAGAAGTATCAAATCAGGCTTTTTCTCCTGGGCGAGCATCAATCCTACAAAACCATTTTCAGCAGTTATCACATCGTAACCTTCCATTTCAAGTGCATTTTTTAATGTTTCCCTTAATTCCTTTTCATCGTCGATTACAAGAATTGCCATTTTCTAACCTATTTTGTTTGGGAAGAAACGAGCTGCTCTTGCACTGCTTCCGATCCCGCCGTTTCCTCCCCGATTACAAGCTTTTCTTCAAACTCTTTAACTTCCATCAAAAGCTTTTCTATTCTCCTGCAACCCTGCTCAATCGCCCTTACATCTCTCAATGTCTCATTATCATAGGGAAATCTCCTCTCTATCCTTGCAGATGCGCTCATTATCACCGTTAACGGGTTATAAATCAAGTCCCTCAATGAAAAGGTAAAATCTTTCAAAGCTTTTAGCTTTGCAATCTGCGTTTCGTACTGTTTTATCTGCTCCATGCGCAATTTCTCTTCCCTGTGTCTTTGCTCCTGTAAATTTACAAGCTTAACAAATAAATACGACAACCCCCATATCCACAACAAAGAATCAAAATGCGTAAATATATCCGAAACCGACACTATCCCCTCTTTCACCTTTTTAAATAGGTCAAGCGTTGTGAAAAGATAATAAAGATAAATTACCACTGCCGAAAAAAGAGCTGGATGCTTCAAAATAAAACCCTCTACAAAATCACGCCATATTTTCCTCATTTCCTACAACCTCCTTGTTTTTGAGATCGAAAGCTAAAATTTTGATTACAAACTTTCACTTTAACCTCAAATCTTCACCAAGATTGACATAAAAAATGAGCATCAAGAACATCCACTTCTACAAATACCCCAACGAAAGCTATATAAAAATTTTGTAAACTCATCACATTCCTAATTTAATGAAAAGTAAAAGAAACGCAAAGTAAATTTAAAAAAAATCGCACTAATCTTCAACCCCAACCAGTAGGTAAATGCACGTATTAATTCGTCCGTTCTACCCACCCTTTGGATTTAACAACGATTGAGATTAAATTTTTTAAAAACCTTAATTCCCAAAACCAAGATGTCATTTGAGCTTTTTATCACAAAAAGATACATAAAATCAACAAAAATTACGGGTTTCATCTCTTTTATCACACTCATTTCCATCATCGGAGTAATGCTTGGGACATCTGCATTGATAATTGCTCTTTCGATCTCAAAGGGTTTTGAAAAAGAGCTAAAAGAAAAAGTAATTGGTTTTACATCACATATCCAGGTGTCAAAGTTTGATACAAGATATTTCGAAAAGGATGATTGGGAAAGTTTTGAAAAAGTAAAGATGGTTTCAAATGTCAAATCGGTTTCCCCATTCGCAGGTAGAGAAGCAATGATAAGATCAAGCTATGGAATTGAAGGGATTTATCTTAAAGGAATTTTGCCCGAATATGATTTCTCAATAATAAAAAGAAGTATAATTGAAGGCGAATATAACTTTGATGAAAGTGATGGAATCCCAAAAATAATAATTGGGAAAAAACTTGCAAATAAGCTTGGTGTTGAACTTGGAGATAAGGTTATAGTTTTGGCAATCGATCCAGATAGCCCCAACTTTTCTATGCCAAAGATTGAGCAATTTAAAATTTCGGGCATCTATGAAACTGGAATGGCTGAATATGACGATATTTTCGTCTATGTCCACCTTAAGCATGCACAATATTTATTTGATCTTGGCAATAGAGTTAGTGGTTTCGATGTGATGGTTAAAAATGTAGATTTCATCGATGAAACTGCTCTTTTAATTCAAGACAGGCTTGGTTATCCATATTACGCAAGAACCATGTATCAAATGTACCGAAACCTTTTCGCATGGCTTGAACTTCAGAAAAAACCAGTTCCAATAGTTCTTGGATTGATTATAATTGTTGCAGTTTTCAATATAGTCGGGACACTTTTAATGATAGTCCTTGAGAAGACAAAAGAGATAGGGATTTTAAAATCAATGGGGGCAAATTCAAAAAGCATCACAAAAATTTTCATCTATCAAGGAATGTTTATTGGAGTTGTTGGAACAGCGCTCGGAAATGCTCTTGCTTATGCCTTATGCTTCATTCAGTTAAAATATAAGCCCCTCTCACTTCCAGAGGATATTTACTTTATGAGCTCGGTTCCAATTTTGCTTCAAGCAGAAACTTTCATAATTGTGTCGCTTGCATCGCTAATTTTATGTTTCCTTGCAACACTTATCCCTTCAATTATAGCTTCCCGAATTCAACCTGTGGAAGCGATAAGATTCGCATAAAATTTGAAAGTTTCCATCGAACTGATTAATTTTTGATAAAATAAACTTATTTCAGCACTTGAAACAAGCGTTTAAAATAATCTGGAATCACGAGTTGTTTAGGATTTTATTTTTGATCACAGTAACATCTTTTTTCGCTTCTTCAACGATTTACCTTATTGAGAGCTCAAAAAATCAACAATTTTCCTCTTTCTTTGACGGGGTTTGGTGGACTATCGTCACAATGACAACGGTTGGCTATGGGGATAAAGTCCCAGCTACAACGATGGGGAAGATTATTGGCTTTTTAGTTATGCTTTCGGGTGTGATTCTTCTTTCGATGTTTACTGCAACTATATCGTCAATTTTCGTTACAAAGAAAATAAAGGAAAGGGAGGGGCTTGAAAAAGTGGATGTCTCAGATCACATAGTAATCTGCGGATGGAACAAAGATACAGAAAGAATGCTAAAAGCATTGAATAATCATGCTAAAAAGAGAAAACTACAAATTGTTTTAGTTAACAATCTACCGCCTGAAAAAATTGAACAGGTTATAAACTCATATAAAAATCTTGAAATAAAATTCGTGCGTGGTGATTTTACTCAGGAATCGATTCTTGAAAAAGCTAACATAAGACAGGCAAAAGAAGTTGTTATATTGCCTGATGAAACCCTTTCCCCTTACCCGTCTGACGATAAAACCTTGATAGCTACTCTCAACATAAAATCGATAAATCCAAAAGTAAAAGTTTATGCCCATATAATTGATAGAGAAAATTTTGGAAACCTTAAAAAGGCAAATGCAGATGAAATAATTGTAAGCAACGAATACCTCGCATCAGTTCTTGCGGATCAAATTGTTTCTCCTGGAATCGTTCAGGTTTTATCATCGCTGTTAAGTGAAGATTCGACTACAAAAATACTTCGCATTGAGATCCCACCACGCTTCGTTGGCAAACCTTACATTGAACTCTTCAACTACTTTAAAACTGAGAAAAATTACCTTTTGATCGGTTTCATATCAGATGAGGAAACTATAACCCTGGAGAACATTCTCTCGCATGACTACACCGAAATTGATGCGTTTATAGAGAAAAAACTCAAAGAGGCTGGTTTAAATATTAAGTCATCATATGTAAGATTGAATTTAAATCCACCGCTTGATTATGTCATAAATAAAAAAGACGATGCAATTGTCATTGGAAACATAACGGTGTAATCGAAATGGAAATTGAAGAAGAAATACTAGAAAAAATTCCCTTTTTCAACGGTTTGTCAGAGGAACATCTTGGACTTCTAAAAAAGATAATTACTGTTAAAGA